>JBDNIX010000007.1:0-8117 GCA_041688045.1 Nitriliruptoraceae bacterium | reverse complement strand
AACCAGACGTTCACGGTGACTGCCGATGAGACGCAGGTGCCTGTTGGTGCCGAGGTCGATGTCGCAGCCAGCGTTGGTGACGCTGAAGAGGTCACCATCTGGGTGCTCGACGCCGAAGATGTCACCGTCACTGATGGCGACGTGACTTTCGAAGCGGATGACGATGGTGACTTCGACGCCAATCTGGGTACTGCCACCATCACCAGTGTTGATGGCGTTGCCGTCCCGGCCGCGACCTCGCGCACGGTCGACGTGACCGATGGCGAACTCGAGTTGGTCATCAACGCGTCTGCTGCGGAAGAGTTCGTCGTGCTGGTCGCTGAGACCGACGGCACCGCTCCTGAGCTGGACGCCGACGGCGCTCCGGTTGAGGACTTCGGTGTGACGGCGACCATTACTGCCCAGGACGTCGGTGGTATCGCGCTGGTTGATGCTGACCGCGCAACTACGACAGTCTTCGGTGTGGAGACAGTGTCACTTCGCCCTGAGGGTGAGACGGTGAACGTCACCGCCATCTTGTTCGACGCCGTGCCTGCCTTGGACGACGCCGACGCGATCGCCGAAGCTCTGGTGCCCGTAGGCGGAGAGATCTCCTACGTTGTTGCCGACGATAACGGAGTCGGAGGCTACAACCCTGGCGACGACCCCGGCACTGTTGTGACCGGTGATGTCATCACGTCCGGAACGGCCTCGGTCGTTGACGGCGTGGCGAACTTCTCGTTCACAGGTGGAGACGCGGGTGACGAGTACATCGTTCTCGCGGAGTGGGACGCGGTCGAAGACAGCAGCTATGACAGCTTGTCCGCGCTTACCTTCGGCGTGTTCGACCACGGCGAGATCGACTTCGTGGACGCCGACCCGATCGGTACCACAGCCACATTCGTGGACACTGACGACCAGCTCGTCGAGGTCGATGGCACCGCCACCGTTCAGGTTGAGGTTCTTGACCAGTTCGGCAACCCGGTGAGTGGCGTCGATGTTGAGTTCACCACGGACGCCCCGGACGACTTCATCCGCAGCACCAATGCTTCGGGTGTCGCATCGTTCGCGTTCAGCGAAAACACGAATGGCGTCGTCAACGTAACCTCGGACATCGCTGCGGAAGCAGACGTGACCGAGGCGATCACCCCGGCTGGCTCCGTTGACGTCTACTTCTACGACGAGGCTGCTGCCGACGACAACCTGGCAGCCGGTCTGATTATCTCCGCCGACACGGACGCCGAGACCATCCTGGTCGAGGACGGTGGCGGTGACTACCTGCTGTTCGACTACAGCGGTGCTGACGTCTACCAGATCGACGCTGGCAACGTCCTCAAGGCGGACTTCGAGACCTTCCTCGAGGACAGTCTCGAAGCCGACGACACGCTGACGGTGACGAACGCGGACGTGGACGCTGACCCGACCACGTTCGACATCACCAACACCACCCCGTAGTCGCACCCCCCAACGGATCCAGTAGGTAAAGGGATCTGCGCTGGAGCCCCGGTTCCCTCTTCGGAGGAGCCGGGGCTTCTGGTGTGTCTGGGGCATTGTCGAAGGTTCAGTCGCTTCGGATTCGGTGCCGCCTGTCGCTGTACCGCCGTGACGGTGGCATCCGAGGTCGAGCGTGTGGTGGCGCCTTCGGGCGGTTGACGGTCAAGCGGCATCGGCTTCGTACGGCGTGCTCCCTCGACAGGCCCCACCGGGCTTCGTCCCGGTGGGGCCTTCGTCGTGCGCGCTGTCTGTCAGGGCGCCTCCGGAGGCCGTGTGATCGGGGTAGGGGTCGTTTGGTGGTAACCAGCCAGGTGTCGTCGAGGCTCACTGCAGTGATCGCAGGGTTGTGCCCCCCCATCTGCTCCCCGGTGAGGTCGCACAACGCGTCCTGCGTCACCGCGGAACTCGCAACGGTCCGAGCGCCGACCGTGGATAGCCCCGACCGGCCCACGGCCGGCGGCGGGACCTTGGCCAGCCACCTCCATCAGCTCGTCCTCGCCCGTGCCTGCAGCCGCCTGTACCTCGTAGGACCAGAACTGGTCGCGCTGCTGGCCATCGAGACCCGGCAGCGCGTGCGAGCCGGTCCCGTTCGCGGGCGCCATCGACCTTGACGTCGGCGTCATCGCCACCCTCGACCCTCTCGGATACCCGGCCCGGCTGCCGTCGGACACCGTGGTGTGGCCCTGCGGCGCCTACGGCTGCTGCTGCGGTGGCTGCGTGCCCGATCAAGCCTGCCCGGCGCTGTGCACCGTCGAACCGATCAACGGCATACCAGGAGCGCACCACCTGATCGTCGGCGAGCCCGACTGGGTCCCCGACGTTGACGACATCTACCGCCGGCTCCGTGCCGATGGCTGGACCCCCGCCGACGCCCGCCAGGCCGCGATGAGGCTGTGACGGCGACCAGGATCGGAGTTTCATCTCAAACGTCACCCACGCAGCCCGACCAGAGATGCGCAGCCTCCTGCTCGGCCGGGGTGGCCACCAAGCTCCCCGCAGCGCGGCTCCCCCAAGGCTGACAGGACCCGCCGCCGACATCGGTCCAGCGGTAGGCTGACACGTATGGAGACCACGATCGACACCGCCCAGCTCCAGGCCCGCCTGGAGGAGTTCCTGGCACGGGCCGCTCGTGGCGAGCGCATCGTGGTCCGTGGCGAGGACGGCCGTTCGGTTGCCCTCGGTCCGGTAGAGCCCGCCACCGCAGCTGGATCCTCTCCCGATGGCGTCCGCCGGCGTCACCGCAGCGACCCCACCGTGGCCGAGGTGCTCGCTGAGGACCGCGGGGCGTGACCCTGTACGTGGACACGAGTGCTCTGCTCAAGCTCTATGTTGAGGAGGTGGAGAGCAGTGCGTGCGAGGCCTACCTTGCCGGCGACGATGACTGGGTGACCGGCCGCCACACGTTGGTCGAGGCGCGGCGGAACCTTGCTCGACTCCTCGACGGTGCAGACCACGCGGATGCGGTGGCCCAGTTCACCGACGACTGGCAGCGCTTCCGCGTTGTCGAGCTCGATGCGACCGTGTGTTCGGCAGCGGCTGAGGTTGCCGAGCAGACCGGCGCTCGGACGCTTGATGCGCTGCACCTGGCTGCCGCGCTCCAAGCTGGCGAGGCCACGCTCGTGACCTACGACCGACGACTCGGCGAAGCAGCCGAACGGTCGGGGCTCACCTTCGACGCCCAGCGCGGCGAACTGGCCAACCAGGCTCGTGAACCGTCGTCGCGACCCTGTCCCCTCCTCCCACCAGTGCCAGCGACGCATGCCGGACGGCAGATGAGCTCGGCCGCTGCGAAGGCGGAACCGGGGGCGAGCGCGACGTGCAACCAAGAAGGCAGGCGTGTGTCACCGCCCGGTGTGCCGGCACCCTGGCGGTATGGAGATCCACGATCAGCCCTGGGGCGGCTACCTCGCCTACTGCCCATCGTGCCTTGCCCGCGCGGACCCAGCGGTGCGCGAGCACAGCCCTCAGCGCGACCCCACCCACGGTCAGCTGCCCGCGTGGTGCGTCTACTGCCACGGTTGCGGGCAGCGCCTCCACGTCGCGAGCTCGTGCCCGACCTGCCCGTGCCCCGACCGGCAGTGGCTCGAAACCGACGCCGCCGCCCGGTTCGGTGCCGCCATCAGCCCCTACCTCGACCAGATCACCGACCTCGACCAGGCCTGGACAACCGGACACGACCTGTGCCTCGTCGGCATCCCCCCGGAAGAAGCCGCCAGCGTCGCCATCCAGCTCTACGCTTGACCCGCCCGAGCGCAAGCCCGCCGCCGTCCACGCCGCCGCGCCGCCCACGGCAAGGGCATGACGCCGCCTGCCTACCCCATCGCCGCGAGCGTGTCCGCGATGTCGCGAGACAACTGTGTCGCATCCTCGACGCTGGCGGCCCACACGAGCGCGTCGTCCCGCTTGGATGGACGTGCGTAGGCGAGCTTCTGCCGGAACGCGATCGCCTTCGCGAAATCGCTCGTTGCCCGCGGAGTGTCCAGCACCGCACAGCTCATCGGCCGCCCGCTGCTGCCGGTTCACGCGACGTTGCTGGCAGCCCCGACGGGGCGGCCCGGGCGGGCTCCCGGCGCGGCCAAGGACACGACGTTGGGGCGCCAGCCCAACCGGCCTTCGACCGCCTCCTCGAACGCGACCACATCGAAGTAGCTACGCCCGTCAGCGATGTCAGCGACGACCTCGCCGAACTCGTCACCGTGCCGCAGGTGCGACAGACCGTGCTCGTCTCCCAGCCGTTCCAGGAGTTCGTGAGCAGCGTCGAGTTGCGCTACGTCGGGCTTCGTCATCGCGGCACCTCCCGGGACGATGATGCCATCGCTGAGCCCGTCCGTCATCCGTCGCCCGCCACGCCGACGCCACCACCGATACCCAGACGAGGTGCGAGGCTCCTGACCGCACCCGCCCATTGCATAGCCTGCTTCCCGCGACGCAAGAGGAGGCGACAGATGCAGGGCCCTTCCGTCCGTTGGAGGCATGATGGCAGGCTGCTGCTCGCTGACGACGACACGCTGCTGCGCTTCCACGTCGCCGACCACAACAACCTGTTGAACAAGGCCGCAGCAGACGCCGACCTGTACGGCTCGGTCCTTGCACACCTGGGCCAAGAGCCCCGATGGGAAGCACTGGTGTTGTCCACCTACGCGCCGGGCACCGCCGAGGAACATCGTGAGCTCCACGAAGCGTGGCGGAGTCGCCGCTTCGTCGAAGCCCGTGTCGGTGAACTCCGCGAACACGACGTTCCGGTCTGGCCGACGGCGACCTTCATCGACGGTGTGCCGGACCCCTTCAACCACATCCACTTCGACGTGGTCGCCGCCGTCGGAGCCGGGCTCGTCCCTCCCGCCCTCCACCCCCAGACCAGCGGAAACAAGCTCGAACGCCGACAGGCTCGTGCGCAGCTGGCCGCCCTCATCGACCCGGTCCTCGTCCTGTTCTCGGACCAGCAGCAGGCGCTCTGATGGTTGCCGAGACACCCTGGGGGCCGTACTGTTGAACGAAGGAGGCGTCCATGGCCACCATCCAGAAGACGGTTGTGAGCACCGAGGTCGGCCCGCGTGAGTTGGCGGCCGGCCTGGTCTACGTGCACGACATCGAGCTCGACGGCGAGGAGCTGGCGCCTGGCCAACGCGTCGAGATCCGGGACGGTGCCGGCGACTTCCATGCCGCGGTCGTCGTCGATCGCGTCGGCCCTCGCTGGAAGCTCCGCATCCAGCCCTGAACGGGTTGCCCGTATCTGCGAACGGGCTCGACGGCGCAGGCCTCACCGATACCCAGACGTTCACGGTGACCCCGGCTGACGAGGCCACCAACGAGATGAGCACGAGCTCGGTCGACAACACCGGGCGTCACAGCTACAGCGTCAGTGGCATCACCTCGGCGACCGTCGACATCGCGCTGTTCCCTGCGGAGAACGTCTCCGTTGACGGCGACGGAGTCGTGTCCTTCAGCTCGAACGCGACTGTTGGGGACAGCACCGGCGTCTCCATCGAGACCGTGAACGGCTCGTTCAACGTCGCTGCAGCAACCACTGCCGGCGATGCGCATGTCAATGACGTCACCGTCACCGACGGCGGCATCACGTTCGCGATCGACTCGGTCGTCGCTGATGAGGTCATTCCGGTTGTCTTCGACGATGCCGACGATGACGACGCGCTCGACCACACTGATGGCGACCCGACCGAGGCATTCGGTATCGGTGGCCAGAAGAACTGGGTCCCGGCTGAGGCCACCGCTGGTGGTGCGGTCACCGTGACTGACACCAACACGAACCTCGACTACTTCGTCGCGACGGGCGGCACGCCGGCCACCGCGACTTACTTCTACGACAGCAACGACGCCTATGCACTGAATGCGGCGCCGATCTCGCAGGCCCAGTTCGAGGGTCTGCTCACTTCCGGCGACCTCATCACGGTCACCTACGAGCAGGACGAAGCTGACCAGTCAGTCTTCAACGTCACGACTGACTTCGTCCCGGTGGTCACGAACCTCGAAGCTGAGGTCAGCGACCTGGATGGTGACGGGACTGCCGACGACGCCACGCTGACGTGGACGGCGTCCGACCAGGCCGACGCCACCTACACCGTGTACGTCGACGTCAACAGCAACACCACGCTGGACGCTGGTGACACCGTCGTTGAGGCCGGCATCACCGGCACATCCGCGACGGTGAACGACGCAACGGCGACGACCTACTCGGTCAGCGCCGAGGGTGCGATGTCGGGCGCGGTTTCGACCGTCGACCCGAACGTCAGTCCGGCTGCTCCGGTTGACGCACAGCCCGCGATTCTCGCCAATGGTGCGGTCGTCGATGTCGACAACGGCAACGATGACACTGCTTCCGATGGGGATGTCTGGGTGCTGTACGTCTCCGAGGAGGTCAACGTCTCCACGAGCGCCGCGATCGAGCTGAGCACGGGCGCGGTCTACGAGAACGGCGATAACGCGACGTTCTCCGGCTCGGGCACGGATGCCATCACCATCACGCTGAACGCTGACCCGACGGCTGCGTCGCCCTACCCGGCGACCATCAGTGCCGTCAGCGGCATCACCGATGCCGACGAGGGTGGACAGGCACTCGACATCACGCCGGATGTGACGCTGGAGGACGGCGGTCCTGAGATCTACACGGACACGGCGGACACGGGTGATGTCACCTTCACTGTGACCTTCAACGAAGCCGTTATCGAGGCATCGGCGGAGAACACGGGTAACTGCACCCTGACCGAAACAGACGCCGAATCGATTGCATCGGCGACTCTCGGGGCAGACGGTCGTACTGTGACGCTGACCATCACGGACGTTGCAGGGGATGGACTCGACGCTAGCTCGACGCTTGCGACGACCGTCGTCGACACCGATGGCCAGGCCAGCGCCCAGGTTGGCTATGCACTCAACTGAGTGACGAACGGACCCAGGAAGTGAAAGGGTCTCTGCCAGAAGCCCGGCTCTCTTCGGAGAGCCGGGCTTCCGGTCTTTTTTGGGTACCAGCGGATGCGTTCGCTGAGAGTCTGTGGCCTCGCCCCGGCCCTCGACAAGAGGTTCGGGGCTCTGGGCTGCCTGGGACAAGTCGCGTGGTTCGGGCCGCGCGCAGCCGAGCGCACACCTGTGACCTGACGGCCCCTTCCCGATAGTCGGATATCCACAGCTACCAAGACACGGCGGTGGACGTCGCGTCCGTGAACCGCTCTCCTGCTCGCGTGCCACGGTTCGGCCTCACCACGGACGGCGAGGAGCCGACGGTGCGCTACCTCGTGCACTCCCGGGGTGCATCTCACCGGCCCTGCGCTGGCTCGACGGGCCGGATGTCATTGCTGAGACACGCGATCGCTGATGCGGGCTGGCGCGCACAGGTTCGGGTTGCCGGTCCGGTGGCGCGGTTATAACGAAAGAGTTATCTTGCCATGGGAGGTGTACGCCGCCGGTGAGCAGATCGAGAGGTGGATCGCGGGGCTGACCGACGAACAGCAGGACGCCGTACTCGCCGCGATCGAACTACTCGAGGAGCACGGCCCAGCGTTGGGACGGCCGATCGTCGACAGGGTCCACGGTTCCCGCCACCACAAGATGAAGGAGCTTCGCCCGACCAAATGCGCCGAGACGGTCCTGCGCGTGCTGTTCGCCTTCGATAGCGAACGCCGCGGCGCACTGCTGATCGGCGGTGACAAGGCCGAAGAAGGACAGTGGAACCAGTGGTACGACACCTGGATCCCGATCGCGGATGACCTACTCGATCAGATCGAGGACCGGCTCACCGAGGCTCGAGGAGCTGCCAGCACCGCGAAGACGTCGAAGACCAAGGGCAAGAAGACCAAGGGCAACAAGAGCAGGAAGGGAGGCCGGCGATGAACATCGATCAATTGCGCGCCGCCGTTGACATGGCTCCGGCCCGCCGACAGCACGTCGACCAAATCAAGGACCAGATGCGTCGCGAGCTGCGGCTCGAAGAACTGCGCACCCGCCGTCAGGTGACGCAGCAGCAGATCGCGGACATCCTCGGGGTCAGCCAGGCCCGGGTGTCCAAGCTCAAGCACCAGGGCGACGCACGCCTGTCGAGCCTCCAGGCCTACATCGAGGCCCTCGGCGGCCATCTCGAGATCACGGCGGTGTTCGAGGAGGAACGGATCCGTCTCCAGTCTGGATGATTT
>JBDNIX010000006.1:0-17633 GCA_041688045.1 Nitriliruptoraceae bacterium | reverse complement strand
TTGATGATGCACAACGGCACGCCGACCTTGCCGACATCGTGTAGCAGAGCCGCATAGCCCGTCAGGCGGCGCTGGTCGTAGGGAATACCCAATTCTTCGGCGACCAGGATCGACAACTGCGACACCCGTTCCGAGTGTCCCCGCGTGTACAGATCCTTCATCTCGATCGCCGTCACAAACCCACGGACCAACTCGTCATACGCCGTGTCGAGCCGCTCGAACGCCATCAACGCGTATCTGGCAACGAGGATCGGCACCGCCATGAAGAGGACGGCCCAGGGACTCTGCAGGAGCAGGAGGGCGCTCAGTACTGCAAGCGCAAAAGCGGAAGGAACCTGCACCAATAGAGGTGGAAGGGTTGAGCGGAACGTTGGCCAGAACCTGTCAGGGGACGAAACCGAAACGACTCCTGACACCAGTACTTGATTTACCAGGGTGAAGGTCAGGGTCGCCATCAGAACAGCAACCGTGCCAAGCGGCGACGGGAATGTCGCTCCGAAGACACTGAGCATGCCGGCGTAGGCGCCACCTGTAGCGGCCGCGCTCAGGCCTAACTGGGCGGTGTTGAAAGACACCCTGAGCCCGTATTGAACCGTGACCCGCAAAAGTATGGTCGGAATGATGCCAAGTGCGGCAACGATCGCCGTCGCCGGTGTGGCAACCACGACGATGACGATGAAGACGATGTTGACCAACGAGACGTCGACGTCATCACGGATCGTGACCGAGAACAGGTCAGCGACGACGACGGCGAGAACGGCGACCGCCGTGGCCCTCAGTTCCACCTGCGGCAGTGCCTGCGCGAGCAGCAGGGCAAACGCCACCGAGACGCTGGCGACATACCAGTGCTGTGGTCCCGTTCGTCGGTGCACGGGAGCCCTTCGTGGCGAGAGCGAGCAGTGTGCGGGGGAGGCCGACAGTTCCTAGCGAACCCAGGTAAAGCCTGCGCCGCTGGACAGCACGAGTGCCGCCAGGCTGGCCATGGCGAGAAAAATCCTCTTCGACATGGGTACACCTCCATCGAGTGTTGGTCTCCAGCCGGCTGCGTCCGCTAGTGGGCTGCCGGAGGTTCCGCTCCGCTCGATGGGCGGCCGCTGCGAGGCGACCGCCGGGTGTTTCCGTGTGCGTTGAAAAACTTCATGGTGACCCTGGGGTCACCGGAATGATCAGTACGTTCGGCTGACCTCCCCCGCACACTGCTCGCTCTGTAGTTGTCAGTTCCCGATCCCACCCCCGAGGAGGACCGATGGAGCTCATGGGAAGGATCCCTGAGATCCAACCACAAACTCTACGGAGGCATTGTCCGCGCGTCCAGGGAAATCCTTCCCACAATCGTTATCGAGAGGGGTCGGAAGAGATCTCCAACCACACCATCAACAGTCAAAAGGCTGTGCACTGCTGACCATACAGTGCGTCCAACTGGACGGCAATGTCTAGTTCTAATCGGGGGGCAGGGTTGGGAGCACCTCGACACCTCCCTGCATGTCAGGCGTTAGGCTTGTCTGGGCGGCTGTGCCTCACGCCGTCCCGCCGAGAGGACCAACCGTGGAAGCTCCGACCGACGGCTCCCCGACCGCCGACCTTCAGGTGGAGGTGGACCTCGATGCCGCACCCGCCGACGTGGATCTGCACGATCCGCGCCAGCGAAGGGACATCGAGCGCGCGATCGGGAGCATTCCTGGCGTGCTCGGCGCTCGCCTCGTTCCAGGTTTTGATCGCCGCGTCGATGAACTGCACGTGTTGACGTCGGTCGACAAGGCCGCGAAGCAAGCGGTGCGCGACGTCCAGACCGTGTTGATGGCTCGCTACGGCGTCCCCACCGACCATCGGGTGATCAGCGTGGTGGCGCTGGAAGAGGGCAGCCTGGTCGCTTCGACGTCGCGCGTGATGATCGAGCGCGTGGGCGTGACCCAGTCGGGTCTGAGCGTGACCGCTGAGGTGGTCCTCATCGACGGCGACGAGCGCTACACGGGCGTGGCCGAAGCGTCCGCGTCAGCAAAGGGCCGGGTTCGCGCCGTCGCTGCGGCCACACTGAACGCTGCCGCCGACCTCATCGGCGACGATTGCCGCGTCGACCTCGACGGAATCGAGATCGCCGACGTCGTCGGGCAACGCGTTTCGGTCTGTGTGCTGCAGGTCCGGGCCGACCGGGGCGAGGCAACCCTGGCCGGTAGCGCCCTGGTTCGGGACGCCGAACCCGACGCCATCGCAAAATGCGTGTTGGACGGACTGAACCGCACGATCAGCGAGGCCGCCGCTGCGGGCTGAACGCCGGCTAGTGCTCGATGATCGCGCCCGCACCTCGCAGTTCCGTGATCAGATCGTCGGGTGACCCATCGTGCATCACGGACAGGGCACGCAGGTCCTCGCCGCGGATTGACAGCATCTGGCGATTGAAGTCGCCGCGCTGCAACTGGATCGACTCCAGATACCGCCGAACCGGGGCCCAACGCTCCCCCAGCAGTTCCAACTTCTGCAGGTCGATAACGACCCCGGTGGATGCATTGTCGCGACGGGTCGCGGGCTCGCCGGGAAGAACCTCCGACGGGGACACGTCGTAGAACTCCGCGAGTTCCAACAGCCGCGTGGCACTGATATTGCGGTCACCACGCTCGTAGGAACCTACGACGGCGGCCTTCCAGTGTCCGTCCGACATTCGCTCGACATCCTGGAGCGAGAGCCCACGTTCGACGCGGATCCGGCGCAAGCTCTCGCCGACTTCCTCCGTGTACGACACCGACAAACCCCTCGTGTGACTCGAACCTCGAACGCTAGCCGCCGACGGCGGGGCGTTGCGCATCTCGGGACCGTGACGGGCGCTGAGGGCCCGTTGCTGCCGCCCATTCCAACGTGGCGGCCAGCCCCTCCTCCAAACTGGTCCACGGCTTCCAGCCGAGCTCTCGGCCGGCGCGGCGAGCATCGAGGCTGCTGTGCCGGATTTCTCCGGGTCGGTCCGGCGCATGCAACGGCTCGTGGGGATATCCGGTTGCGGCAGCCAACGCACGGAAGAGTTGGTTCACCGATGTCCGTTGCCCCGTCCCGATGAGCAGGCGCTGCCCCGCCGCCCGGTCAGCCGCCAGCGCAAAGGCATGGACGACATCGTCCACGAACACCAGATCGCGCGACTGTTCGCCGTCACAGAAGATCGTGCAGGGCTCGCCGGCGAGCATCTGTCCGATGAAGGTCGCGACCACGCCGCCTTCGCCCGAGGTGGTCTGGTGCGGGCCGTAGACGTTCGCGATCGTCAACGCCGTCCAGTCCAGATCGTAGAGCTCTGCGTAGGTCCGCAGATAGTCGATGGCGACGCGCTTGGAAGCCCCATAGGGCGACAGCGCCGGCAGTGAGAAACTCTCGTCGACCGGTAGCTCATCCTCACGGGGTTCGCCGTAGGACCCGATCGAGCTGGCGTAGACGACCTTGCGCACACCACCCAGCCGTGCAGCTTCCAGGGTCGCGATGGTTCCGAGGACGTTGACCGACGCGTCGTGCTCGGGATCCGCGACGCTCCGGCGGACGTCGACCTGAGCCGCCAGGTGGTAGATCACGTCCGGCTGCAGGCGCGCAACCAACGGCGTGAGCCCGCCTTGACGGATATCCAAGCGATCGAATTCGAACCGTCCGGGGTGACGTTCCCGCGCATCGGCCAACTTCGATAGCGCACCGGAAGACAGATCATCGACGCCGACGACGCGACGGCCGTCTTCGAGCAACCTTGCGACGAGGTTGGACCCGATGAAACCCGCCGCTCCGGTGACGAGCACAGGGCGATCTGGCATCGGAACCTCGAGGCAGCGGCATGGTCAGCGGATCGTCACCGAGCCTATCGACCGCTGGCAGCACGACCGCGGAGCCACAGCGACGCGACCAGCCATCCGCCGTGGTTCAGCCGTCGGTGAGTTTTGCCTCGATCCGCGCCAGGAGTGTCGGGGGAGCTTCATCGACGCAGCCGCGGCGCACGATGCTGCGCAACTGCTCCTCGAACGACGCTCGATCCGTGCACGGATAGCACGCCGTGAGGTGTTCACGAATGTCGTTCACGTCCGTGTTGGGCAACTCGCCGTCGAGGAAGGCCTCGAGCCGTTCGAGCGCCTGCTGGCAGTCGCTGCCACACGCCGACACGTCGTCTGGTGAGTTCACGAGTCTGCCTTCGGTCCGTCGATGATCAGCCCCCGGGAGCGCGCATACGAAGCCAACGCCTTCTGGAGCGCCTTCCTTCCCCGATGCAGTCGCGACATCACGGTGCCGACCGGCGTGTCCATGATCTCGGCGATCTCTTTGTAGGCAAATCCTTCAACATCGGCGAGATAGACCGCCATCCGAAAGGTCTCCGGGAGGTCGGCCATCGCCTGCTTGACCTCGTCGTCGGTCAGGGATTCGAGGACTTCACGCTCGGCGGACCCACCGGTCCGTGCCACCTCGTCGTAGAAGGAGAAGTCATCGATCTGCTCCTGCAGCGACTCCTGAGGCCGGCGCTGCGCCTTGCGGTACATGGAGATGTACGTGGTGTGCAGGATCCGGTACATCCAGGCGCGCAGGTTCGTTCCCGGGCGATATTGATGGAACGACCGATAGGCCTTGACCATCGTCTCCTGCACCAGATCCTCCGCGTCCGTGGGATCGCGGGTGTAGCGAATCGCCGCCGAGTACAGCCGGTCCACGAACGGCATGGCTTCCGCGTTGAAGCGCGTGCGGCGTTCGTCATCGGTCATGGCCTCGCGGTGCGGGGCACTGCTGTCCGACCCGTTGCCGTCCGCCGCTGTCGGCACCGACGAAGTCTGAGCATCACTCACGGAGAGACGTACTCCTTTGGTCCCGACGTCGTCGGGCCCGTTGAACCGTCGACTGCCGGGCGAGTGGCGCCGCCAGTTTGAGACAGCGTAACGGGGTGCTCGGGAGCCCACGGCGCGGCGCCCGACTGACCGACCCGACCACACCTTTCCACAGCACAGTACTTCATGTATAACGAAATGTATTGAAACGCTATGCTAGATACTAGGCAGCTACCCGAGGGCACCCGCCCCGGACCTCGGAGCCCTGCCCGCCCCGGTCGCCGTGGGACGCGACCGGGGCCCCACGGAGGTGAGGCTGATGTTCGACGACTCGCGATGGCTCGATGACGCCCCGGAACCAGAGCACGAGCGACGCGATCCACGCCGCCGTTTCGTGGTCGTCGGCATGGCGGCCATCCCCTGGGTCATCGTTGCCGCCCTGCTCCTGGCGCCCGACGGGGCGGCCAACGACGGCGTGGGTAGCGACGCGTCGACCGAGGAGGCGGGAGAGGTTTCGGACCCCTCGGAGGCTGCTCCGGACGACCCCGCGGACGGCAGCCTTGCCACCGAAGGTGCGACCGACGACATGACACCTGAGCCGTCGACCCGTTCGGGCCCGACAACGATGGCAGACGACGGCCCGTCGCCGGTGTCCCCGCGCGTGGCTTCCGAAAGCGGGATGGTCCGCGATGCACTCGCCGCGCGCGCCACGATCATCGCTCGGGCCTGGCTCACGGGTGTGGCGCCCCACCTCGATGTGCCTGGCCTGACCCCGGCCGATCCGACGAGCTACGCCGAACACGTCGTGGTGGAAGCCGTCGATCAGTCAGATCCTCCCGCCGCCGTGGTCACCCTCCTGGCCGTGTTGCTCCGCGAGACACCAGAAGGCCTACGGGCGGACATCCGCAGGGTCGCCGTGCCACTGGTCATCGAGAGTGGTCAGGCCCAACCGGCCGGAGAGCCCTGGTGGCTGCCATCACCCGACCTTCATTCCGTGGAGTTGCCGTCCGAGGACCAGACGGACCCGGCTTGGTTCGAGGCCGCCGCCGACGGCCTTCGCGCGGCTGGTCTGGAAGACGTACAGGTGTCGGCCCTTGCCCGAACCGACCGGTGGCCCTGGCGCGCGCAGGTCCGTGCACGAACCCCGGACGGGGAGCAGATCGACGGTCCCGTCTGGCTGCGGTGGAATGGTGTCGGCTTCGACCTCGCTGGCGCCGTTCCAGGAGGCACTCCGCACACGGCTCCCGACGCTTCGGAAGAGACTCCCGACACCGCAGAAGAGCCCACCGGACACCCCGAAGAGATGCCCGCCGGATCCCCCGAAGAGGCGCCCGACACCTCACGAGAGCCCGCCGATGCGGAGGTCGACCCATGAGTGCGGCATCGCTGCCAACCCCGCGGCGGGCTCGGGCTGAGCGGCGCCCTGCGTCACCGGCACCGGATCCCGACCGGTTGGCGCGGCTGCTCGTCCAGGTCTGGTTGGAGGTGCAGCACGGTCGGCGGCCGTTCTCGCAGCTCAGCCCCCTGGTGACGCCCGCGCTCCGCCGGCGGTTGTTCGCTCAGCTACCTCGGCGACCCGTCCTGGGAGGTGCACCGCGGATCCGGGTAGCGCGCGTGATCGCCTGCTTCCCGGCCTCGGACGTCTTCGAGGCGTCTGTGCTCGTGGAACAGGATGAGCGCACCACGGCGGTCGCCGTCAGACTCGAACGCCACCGGGGAGCGTGGCGCGCCGTCGAGTTGACGGCGCCCGAGCAGGGGCTCACACCGCTGACCACCGCGTCGCTGCCCCGCCCCACGGGTCCGCCACGCGACGCCTTCGACGAGGTCCTGGAAGGCGACACCTCCAGCTACGTCAGCCGCAACCGACGTCCGGACGGACGTCGTCAGTCCTCCAGACCGTGACACTTCTTGTACTTCTTGCCGCTGCCGCACGGACAGGGGTCATTGCGTCCGACCTTCTCATCGGCCGTGTAGGTGGAGCCGGCGGCCACGGTGCGCTTGGTGGTGCCATCCTCGCGCCGCTCGACCTCTCGGCCCTTGGCATCCGTCGCCGCGCCCGTGGCCGAGGCCGCCGCCGAACCGCCGCCGGACTTGTAGGTCAGGCGCTGTTCGTCGCTCTTGTCCCCGAGTGGGATGGCGTCCGCGACCTCCTTGCGCGCAGCGTCCTCGCTGGTCGTCACGGAACCATCCGCCCGACCATTGCCGATCGTCGGCATGCTGGTGGCCGTCGCTGCGGCGGATCCGGCGGTGACGGTGGGCCCCGATGATGCGCCGTCTTCCGCGACCTGATCGCCCTCGCCCTCTTCGTCCCGCTTGACGGGCAGCCGGAAGAAGTAGGTCAGCGCCTCCTCCTTCACGCCAGCCATCATGCCGACGAACGAGTCGTACGCCTCACGCTGGTACTCCGTCAGCGGATCACGCTGACCGACCGAACGCAGACCAATGCCGTCACGCAGAGCGTCCATCTCGTAGAGGTGCTCTCGCCACTTGCGGTCGACCACCGACAGGATCACGCGCCGTTCGATCTCGCGCATGACGCTGCCGCCTCCGACCTCCACGATACGACGCTCGTAGGCATCCTCGGCGTCTTCGATGATGTCATCGAGCAGTGCGTCGCGGGCGATCTCGTCCAGGTTCAGGTTCGGCAGATCGATCGTCGTGTCGTAGATCTGCTCCAGCCGCGTCCCCAGACCGTCCAGGTCCCAGTCTTCCGGGAACACGCCGTCCGGGCAGTGCTCGTTGACAAGTTCCTCAAGGGCGTCGTCGAGATACTTCTGGGCGAGTTCCTCAACCTGCTCGGCGTCTCCCTCGAGCAGGCGCTGACGCTGGCCGTAGATGACCTTGCGCTGCTCGTTCATGACGTCGTCGTACTTCAACACGTTCTTCCGGCGGTCGAAGTTGAGGCTCTCCACCTGGCCCTGCGCATTGGCGACAGCCTTGGAGACCCACTTGTGTTCGATCGGGACATCGTCCGGGATCTTCAACCGGGTCATGATCTTGTCAACGGCGGATGCGTTGAACAGACGCATCAGGTCGTCCTCGAGCGACAGGAAAAAGCGGCTCTCGCCGGGGTCCCCCTGCCGGCCGGAACGACCGCGAAGCTGGTTGTCGACGCGGCGCGACTCGTGGCGTTCGGTGCCGATGACGTACAACCCGCCGAGGTCCTTGACCTTCTGGCCTTCGGCCTTGTTGTCCGCACCCAGACGCTTGACGGCGGCCTCGAAAACCTCCTGACGCTCTTCCTCAGTCGCCGCCGGCGGTAGTTCGCCGGCCTCCATGCGGGCCATCTCTTCCGCGTTGCCACCGAGCACGATGTCGGTCCCGCGACCGGCCATGTTGGTGGAGACGGTAACCGCGCCCAGGCGGCCGGCCTGCGCGACGATGTCGGCTTCGCGGGCATGGTTCTTGGCGTTGAGCACCTCGTGCCTGATACCCATCTTGGTCAGCAACTTGGCCAGGTATTCGGACTTGTCGACCGACGTCGTGCCGATCAGAATCGGCTGGCCTTTGCCGTGCCGCTCGTCGATCTCCTCCGCCACCGCGTCGAACTTGGCAGACTCGGACTTGAAGATGAGGTCCGCGCCGTCATGTCGGACCACGGGACGGTTCGTCGGCACCTCGACGACCCCGAGCTTGTAGATCTCGAGGAACTCGACCTCCTCGGTCTTGGCCGTCCCGGTCATCCCCGCGAGCTTCTCGTAGGTGCGGTAGTAGTTCTGCAGGGTGATGGTCGCCAGGGTCTGGTTCTCCGCCTTGACCTCGACCCCTTCCTTGGCCTCGATGGCCTGGTGCAGCCCCTCCGAGTACCGCCGACCGGACAGCACGCGGCCGGTGTTCTCGTCGACGATGTTGACCTCGCCGTCCGTGACGAGGTACTCGCGGTCACGCTTGTAGAGGTCCTTGGCCTTCAGTGAGTTCTGTAGGTGGTGGATCAGTGGCGTGTTGACCGACTCGTAGAGGTTGCCCACGCCCAGTAGCTTCTCGACCTTGGCCACGCCTTCCTCGGTGACCGCGACCGTGCGCTTGGCCTCATCGATCACGTAATCACCGGTCGTCTCACCCGGCTGGTCGCCTTCCTCACCGCGGGTGAGGTTCGGGGCGACGCGACGGGCGAAGATCCGATAGAGATCGGCGGACTGCTCGGCGGGCCCGGAGATGATCAGCGGCGTACGCGCCTCATCGACGAGGATCGAGTCGACCTCGTCGATCAGCGCCATGTGGTGGCCACGCTGGACCTGCTTGGCCTTCTCCCAGGCCATGTTGTCACGCAGGTAGTCGAAGCCGAATTCGTTGTTGGTTCCATACGTGATGTCCGCGCCGTAGGCCTCACGCTTGGCCGGTTTGGTCTGTCCCGAGGGCACGACCCCGACGGTCAGACCGAGGAACCGGTGCACGCGACCCATCCAGTCGGCGTCCCGCTTGGCGAGGTACTCGTTGACCGTGACGATGTGCACGCCCCTGCCCGACAGGGCGTTGAGATAGACCGGCATCGTCGAGGTCAGGGTCTTGCCTTCACCGGTCTTCATCTCGGCGATGTTGTCGTCGTGCAGCGCCGCAGCACCGAAGACCTGCACGTCGTAGGGACGCTCGAGCAGCACGCGGGCAGCGGCGTCGCGCACGACGGCAAACGCCTCGACCTGCAGGTCGTCGACGTCCTCGCCGGCATCGAGGCGCGCACGGAACTCGTCGGTCTTCGCGCGCAGCTCCGCATCGGTCAACGCCGACGTCTCGTCGGCGAGGTCGTTGACCGCATCGACGACCTTCTGTAGTTCCTTGGCTTTGCGGCCTTCACCGGCTCGCAGAACCTTGTCGAGGAGGGGCATCGGTGAATCTTTTCGTCGCGTCGAAGAAGTACGGGATCCGGCTGACTCCACACCGCTCGCGATGGTACGCCACCGCAGGGTCACTCGATCTCGAGGAGGTTCTGCCGGACGGCATACAGCACCGCCTGCATCCGCGAGTGCAGATGCAGCTTCTCGAGGATGTTGCGGACGTGGTTCTTGACCGTATTCTCCGAGATCGACAGAATCGTGGCGATATCCCGGTTGCTCAGGCCCTTGGCGACCTCCTGCAGCACCTCCATCTCACGGGGGGTGAGCCGTGGCGCGGGTAGGTCCGGCCGAGATGGTTTGTCCTTGCGCACCAGGTCGGCGAACTCGGTCAACAACTTCGAGGCCATCGACGGGGTGATGAGCGACTGGCCGGCGTGCACCGAGCGGACGGCCTCGGCGATCTCGTCAATCGAGATCTCCTTGAGCAGATACCCGTTCGCACCGGCCTTCACGGCTTCGAACAGATCGTCTTCTTCGTCGGAGATCGTCAGCATGAGGATGCGCGTACCCGGCTGGTCCGCCCGTAGTTGCGCGGCCGCCTCGATTCCAGACAGCTGCGGCATTCGCACGTCCATGACCACGACATCGGGGGCCAGTTCCCGGGCCAGGTCGACGGCAGCGCGTCCGTCGCCGGCTTCGGCGACTACCTCGATATCCGGTTCGTCGTCGAGGACCATACGCAGGCCACGACGGAACAACTCATGGTCGTCGGCGATCAGAACCCGTAGTCGTTCCTCGCCCACGCACCCTCCGGAGTCGGCCCCCGCAGCAGTCTAGTAGCCGTCATCGATGCAACGACCCGGGGACCGACTCGCTCCTGGAGCGCGAGGCCCTACCCGAGGGTGTCGTCCGGTGGACCCGCCGTGACGGTCTGCTCCTGGCGGGCAGCGGCATCCAGCCGTGGCTTGGACACCAACTTGGTCTTCAGCTTGCGGACCTGACGCGTCAGCTTCGCTTCGGCGCGGTCGATCGCCGTCTGGTGGTCCGGACCGGACGCCGACGCCCTCAGGTACTTGCCCTTGGCGTGGAGCACGACCTCGCAGTGGATCCGATCCGCGATTCTCGGGTTGTTCTCCTCGGAGAAGACCACCTCCATGTCGATGAAGCGGTCGAACAGTCGCCTCACCTTCGACAGCTTGGCGATCGCCTCTTCCCGAGTGCGCTCCGAGACATCGCAGTTCTTGCCCTTGACGGTGACCTGCACGGCTCCTCCTCGTCCATCAGCGCCCCACGGGGGCGCGGACCTGCGACCCACACCGGACGGTGCGGTCCTGCCCGCGCTGCGGGATGCGCCCCGAGCGCGGGGCCGTCAGCATCAGGGCCGTCTATCAGCCGTGATGCCCGGCCAGGGTCATCGGCGAGGCGGGGAAGTGATGTCCCCGGCCGTGTAGAAACAAGCTAGCACCGCAACACCGCTGCTGGGCCGGAAAGCCGGGCCCGGTCGGCCGCCCGGCACGGGCCGTCCGGTCACGGCGACGAGCCGGCCGAGCCGCGCCCCATCACGCCGCCGGTCAGCGCGTGGGTTCCAGCCCGCGCCAGCACCGCGAGGACGATGCGGCCAGCTCCGGCCCGACGGAGCGCCGTCGCGGCTCGAACGGCCGTCCCCCCGGTGGTCACAACGTCATCGACGAGGAGCACGTTGCTGCCGGGCAACGTCAGACGTGCGAGGTAGCGGTCTCGTCCCTGCGACTCCACCTCCGCATCCAGCAGCCCGGCCAGCGGCACGTCCAGCGCGGTGGCCACCGCATGCGCCAGGACGCGGGCATGATCGACACCGCGCGGGCGGACCCGAACGGCAGGGGTCGTCACCCACGTGACGACATCGACGTCGGGTCGGTAGCCAACGACGGCCTTGGCCAACCGCTGCCCGAGCGGTGTCCACCCGGCACTCGCACCGCCCACCTTGGCCGTGACCACGGCGGCCGCAACGGGCCCGCGATAGTCGTACACCGCAACCATGCCGTCGATCGGTGCGGTTGCCGGCCAGCACGGGTGTCCCCGCGCCGCCGGCGATGCGCACCGCGGGCAACCAGGAGGCAGGACCCGGACCTCGGCCAGGCAGGTGACGCACCACGGCATCGTCGCTCGCCGCCGACATGCCAGGCATCTGCTGGGGGCGAGCAGGTCCAACACGGAGGTGGCCAGCGTGATCGGCATCCCGGCAGCGGACCGTGGACCCGCCCCCGCCGCCAGCCCTTCTTGCGGCCTGGGGACAGCCGAGGTGGTCCGGGTGGTGTCTCAGCGGTCCCGGGACGGTGTCGCTTCCTCCACGAGCATGACGGGGATGCCCTCGCGCACGGGGAACTGCAGACCGCATCCGGCGCAGACCAGGACGTGGCGGCGTTCCTTGTGCTCCAGCGAGGACCGGCACGCCGGACAGACCAGGATGTCCATCAATCGATCATCGAGTGCCATGAGCACCTCCGTTGTCGCCTGCGCGTTTCGCGTTCCCGGTCACTGGCCGGCTGCGTCGACCGCCGCCAGAATCTCGTCGGTGAGCTGTTGCAGCGCGTCCGGGTCATCGGCCTCGACATTGAGGCGCACGACGGGTTCGGTATTGCTCGGGCGCAGGTTGAACCAGCGCTGTCCGAGGTCGACCGTCAACCCATCCACCTCGTCGATCTCCACCGCCCGGTCCGCGAATGCCGCGGACACCTGGGCCAGGGTGGCCGTCGGATCGGCGACCTGGAGGTTCAATTCCCCGGACGCGTGATAGCGGTCGTACGGTGCGACCACCTCGGAAAGCGGCGCATTCGCATCCGCAATCGCCTCCAGCAGCACGAGCGCGGCGATGATGCCCGAATCGGCGCGGTAGTTGTCCCGGAAGTAGAAGTGCCCGGAGTGCTCCACGGCGAAGATCGCACCGGTCGCTGCCATCCTTTCCTTGATGAACGAGTGGCCGACCCGCGTGCGGATGGCGGTTCCCCCCGCTTCCTCGATGGTCTCACGCACGGTCCGCGAACAGATCAGGTTGTGCAGCACGATCGCGCCAGGGTCGCGTCGCAACAGGCGATCGGCGACCACGGCACCGATCAGCGACGACGACACCGCCCAGCCGTGCTCATCGACGGCGAAAACCCGATCGGCGTCACCGTCGAAGGCCAGACCCAACGCGTGACCGCCTGCGACGACCTCGGCCTGCAGATCCTCGATGTTGGCGGGGTCCAGAGGGTTCGCGGGATGGTTCGGGAACGTGCCATCGAGTTCGAAGTACAGCGGGGTGGTGATGATGGGCAGTCCCTCCACCACGGCCGGCCAGATGTGCCCGGCCATCCCGTTCCCGGCATCCACCGCGACCTGCACGTCGCGGAGGTGGGACGTGTCGATGAATGTCCGGACGTGCGCGGCGAAGTCGGGCAACAGGTTCCGGTCTTCGCGCGTGCCGATGGTCGACGTGGCCGACGGGCCCCCGGTCGCAGCCAGGTCGCGGATCTCCGCCAGGCCGGAATCGATGGCCACCGGCACGGCGCCGGCACGGCACAGCTTGATTCCGTTGTAGGTCGGCGGGTTGTGGCTGGCGGTGACCATGGCACCGGCAGCGTCCAGGATGCCGGAGGCGTAATAGAGCTGGTCGGTCGAGGCCAGCCCCAGGTCGATCACGTCGACCCCCTGCGATGTCACGCCGTCGACGAAGGCGTCGACCCACAGCGGCGAAGAGGGACGCATGTCCCGACCGATCACGAACCGTCCGCCGCCGTCCACCAGCACGGCGGCAGCGGAGGCCCCGAGCGACCGGACCAGTCGGATGTCCAACTCCTCGTCGACCAGCCCGCGGATGTCGTAGGCCTTCACCACCCGGTCGAGGATGTCCTGATCCGTTGCCGTCATCTCCGCGCCCTTCGCTCGACGTGCGACGCTACCTCAGGGCGATGATCACAGGTCGGGCGCGACGTCTTCGAGGTCCTCGCCAGGAAGGTGACGCCCGATGTATCGCTTGCGGGTGCGCCCGTCCTCTTTCCAGTATGCGTACCAGTACGGGCCGTGGGGGCACCGCGTGCAGGCGTCCTTGCCACACCGCACCTCTTCCTGCCGATAGGTCAGACCCGGCGGGAGCGACGGCTCCTCGTCGCCGGGCGGGCCGTCCAGGTGCAGGAGCAGTCCGCGGACCACAATCAGCAGACGGCGCAGTTCGAACTCGTCGAACCGACGCACGCGGTCCATCAACTCTCGATCCAGGGCCACGGTCGTCGTCTCCTCCGGATCGGGCGGTGCCGCCGAGCCTAGGGGCGAACGCTCTTGGGTCGAAGGAGGCACCCAAGAAACCACACAACCAACGGTCAAGGGTTGAGGTGGGGTGCGGACAAGGATCGGCGCCCTGTTGCTCTGGAGGCGATCCGTCGGCCTCTGCCGGCGCGTGCGGCGCCACGCGCCAACACCATCGAGGTGGACGCGCCCGGACGTCGGGTCACCATGCCGGCCGCGATCCGCGATCAGCCGGTGTGGTCGCGGACCGCCATCGGTGGGCGCGGCCGTGGCCCTTGGCGCTCGCCCCCCACCGCGTCGAGGAGGGTCGGTGTCCGGTCACCGGGCGCCCGTGTGGATCCGCCCGCGGCCGGCCCGACCAGCTCGGGCTGGTCGGGGGCGGCCGCGGAGGCCCCAGCGTCGTCCGACGCGACCGACGACGGCTGCGGTTGGCGGTCATCGCGCTCGGGAGCGATGTCCGGGACCGCACGCAGCGCCGCAGCCAGAACCGCGACGGTGCGTTCGCTGCCGAGGTCGGTCGGTGTGACGGGTGGAGAGTCGATCTGGTGGTCTTCCTGGCGGTCTTCGTCGGGACGTCGGTCCCGCAACTGCCACCCATGAGGAGGACGCGTGCGGCCGGCATGGGTGGCACACAGGTCGTATGCCTGCGGCTCCTTGGCGTCCTGGAGCCGCTCGATCCACGCTTGGCGCTCCGCATAGGCGAACGTCAGGGTCGCGCGGGCGGGCGCCGGGCACCCGGGCCGCGAGCAGGGCCGTCGGGCCGCCCGCGACAACGGGTGGACATCCGCGTCCGTTTGGATATCGGCGCGCGCAGGTTCGCTGGAGTTCATCACAGCAGCGAACGCTAAAGCACAACCATGTGGTTCGGCAAGCAACCTCGACGCCGCCGGCTCCTGCCCGGCGTCTTGGGTAACCGCTTGCCAACCTAAGACGATGTTGTAGTTCACCGCGGCTGGCTAGGCTCCCGGCGTGAGGGATCGCCACGCTCGGCATCGCCGACCCGACAGCGACCGTCGACGCCGCCCAGCCGACGGTTTTCGAGCCACGAGTGCCGACCGCTTCGACCGGCTGGTCGGTGACGCCATCGATTCGCTGCCGCCGCAACTCCTGGGATATCTCGACAACGTGCAGATCACCGTCGATGACGTTCCGCCCGCGGATCCGCTCGGTGAGGGTGACGAGATCCTCCTGGGGCTGTATCAAGGCGTTCCCCGCACCGAACGCGGTTTCGGCGACGCCATGCTCCCCGACCGCATCACCCTGTATCGCCGGCCCCTCGAGGCCCGGGCACGCAGCAAGCACGATCTGGCGGATCTGGTGCGCGAAACGGTGGTGCACGAGGTCGCACACCACTTCGGGATCGATGACGACCACCTCGACGAACTCGGCTGGGGGTAGACGACTCCCCTACCCCTCGGCAGGCGCCTCGTCCGCAGCGTCATCCGTGCCGGTGTCCGCTGCCTCATCTGTTGCTTGGTCCTCGCCATCATCACCCGACGCGTCAACGGTCCGGCCGAACAGATCCTCGTCCAGCCGCGCGCCGACGGCCCCGTTGTCTTCCGAGCCCTCTGCGTCCTGCGGGGCGTCGGGATCCGGGGCATCGGGAGCGTCGGGATCCGGGGCATCGGGATCCGGCGCGCCCGGTGCCGGTTCATCGGTGTCCGTGCCGGTGTCGTCGGGTGCTGGCGGAGGAACTGGCGTTTCCTCTGCACCCCCATCTTCGGGCAGCACCGGATCCTCCGGGGATTCATCCGGAAGGTCCGGCAGCTGTGGTTCCCGCTCGATCCCGCGGCTGGTCGCGAAGCGAGTGACCAGACCGTCGTCGTACACGGGGGTCAGACCCGAACCGGTCGTGGTCCACGCCGACGATGGAATGCCGGGTACCGCAACGAGATTCCGCTGCTCCGCATTGCCGCTCCCCACACGCCCGACGACCACCTCGCCAGACGACGCCGTGACGAACGCGGTCCAAGCCTCCACATCACTGAACTCAGGAGCCAGATCGATGACGCGTTGCGAACCGGCGGCGACGGTCACGTCCTGCAGGCGGTCGGGGCGCCGAATCGTGACACCCGTGAACAACGAGACCGAGACCGTGGCGTCGACGCCGGCCGGATTGTTCAGATGCAACTGCTCCGTACGCCCGCTCGTCGACCCGCCACTGACCGTCCATGACGTGTCTGCTTCGGGAACACCCAGCTGGACGGCAAACCCGCTCCGCGCGGCATCGTCGCTGCGCAGTTGCGTCGCTCCCGACACGACCACCGGCGCGCCGTCGGACCGTGTGCTGAGCCCGACGACCGTGCGATCCTCCGGCAGCGTTCCGCGAAGGTCCACACGCCGCAGCTGACCGGGATCGACCGCGACGTCAGCCAGCCCCTCGGGGACGATCCCGCCGTCGGGGGTGTGGTAGGTCAGTTCGACCAGCGCCTGGCGTTCGCCCGGGTTGTAGACCCACAACCAACTGGCCAGGTCGTCACCATCGACGATCCACGGGATCGTCCAGGTTTCTGACGCCTCCGGTGCGGCATCCAGGGGCGAGACCCCGTTCACACCCCCGATGGCGGAACGGACCAGTTGGTAGCCCTGGACCCCGATGCGCCCCGACGCCACGGTGACGACCGCGGCCAGATCGGGGCGTTCGGGCAGGTATTCGTTGACGTCGATCTCGAGCGTCCCCCGCCCCTCGACCGACAGGTTGCGCAGGGCGAGCGGCTGCAGCGGTCCCTCCGGCGCGACGAAACCGACCGCGATGGTCGCGTCCGTCGGGAAGGGGTTGGCCATCCGCAGCACGGCCTGCGCCCCACCGCTGGTGTCCATGCCAGGGACGAACCAGCGATCCGAGAACGGCTCAACGCAGCCCCCGGCGACGATCCCTGTCGGAAGCTGTTCCCCCTCACCGGTGAGGGTCCACTGCCGCTGCACGACCGCAGGCCCGTCCCGCCAGTCGACAACGGCGGCCGATCCGGGACCACCGCCGGGTGCATAGATCGATGACGACCCGGTGAACAGGCGTGACGCCATCACCGCCGACCGCTCGCCGTCGGCGATCGAACCCACCTCGACCTCACTGGGAGTCTGCGTTGACGACGGGGGCCGTGCGACCGTGGTGGACAGCTCCGTGCCGTCACGATCGTCACCAACCGGACAGACCCACGTACCGGCTGCCGGCTCACCGTGCGCAGCCGGCTGTGCGACGACCGACGGCTCGACGGGATCCACCAGGCGGTCAGCGCCGAGGACACCGATGGCCACGAGCACCACCAGGAGCAGGATCATCAGCGGGGAACGCCTTCTCATCCCGCCACCTGCGTGCTCCACAAGCCATCGGACAGATGCTGCTCCGTCAACTCGTCCGGGCCACCCGGACCATCCGGACCATCCGGACCACCCGAACCGCCCGGGCCGTCGCCGTCGGCGGCATCGTCTCGACGGCGCGCGAAGCCCGGGGGCCGTAATGCCAACGAGATGACCAGCAGGAGGGCCAAGATCTGCCCGGTCACTTCCCCGCGGCGGGTCTGGCCGCCGTCATGCGTCACCACGACCGCGTTGCCCGCTTCCACACCACTGAAGACGACCCGGTCACCGGGCGATCGGGACAAGGACTCCCCGGCACTGGATGCGTCCCACCCGTCATCGTCCGCGTCCGCAATCACCACGCTGCCGTCGGTGCGCGCTCGGCCCACGAAGTCTCCCTGCGCGTTCCGGCTCAGTGGCTGCGGATCGGCACCTTCCGGCAGGCCCCCCCGATCGAGGAGGTTGGCGGCCGCGTCGGTGGCCACGATCGCGACCGGCGGAAGTGGCTGGCCCACGCGGAACAACAGCCCTT
>JBDNIX010000111.1:0-3174 GCA_041688045.1 Nitriliruptoraceae bacterium | reverse complement strand
GATCGGTCAGGGTCATCGTGACGTCCAACCGCATCGTCGGGGTGGCCTCGGCCAGGCGCAGGAAGTCAGCCGCATCGGGCATACCCAGGTGCGCCACGATCACCGTGACGTCCGGGTGCCGCTCGAGCAGGGCGCGGATCGCGTCCGGACCGCAGTAGTCGTCGCCCCCGTCGACGCCATATACCGCGCTGGCATGGATGACCGCCGGAATGCCTGCGGCCGCTAGCTGGGGCCAGACCTCGTCCAACCTCGAATCTGTCGTGCTGAAGCGGCCGACCTGCAGGTGGACCTTGGCGACCTTGCCGCCGCGGGCGATGGCATCGGCCACGTAGTCGGCAGCATCGTCCTCCGCATGGAAGGTGAAGGTGGGGATCACCTGGGGGTGATCGTCGGCCAGGCGCAGGGTGTGGTCGTTGCACCAGGCGGCAACTCCCGGTTTGTGGCCGTAGGCCAGCGCCGTGTGGGCGATGACACCCAGCTCCGCCAGCGTCGCCAGCCGGGTGTGTTCGTCGTGGCGGTAGGTGATCGGCCAGGGTGGATCCTCGAGCCCGTCGAAGTAGCCCCACACCGCCTCCTGCAGCCGCGGCGGGAGGGCGTGCACGTGGAAGTCGATGATGCCGGGGAGCCCGAGCGATTGGACGAAGGGCGCAACCTCGCTGTCGCTGGTCGGCCAGTCGTCTGTTGAGGGCGGATCGGGCACCAGGGTCCTCGCGTGGTGGTGTGCGGCGGCCGAGGCTACTGGGGGTCCCGTCCGCCGGACGGCTACGATCACAGTTCCCCCGGCGAGAGTTGCCCCGTGTCGAACGTTCCATCTCCCGGTTCCGTCGTGCCTGCTCGCGCGGCCGACACGCAGGACCTGGCACCGCTCGACCTGGCCAGCTATGCCGAGGGTCCGCGTGAGGAATGCGGCGTGTTCGGGATCTACGCCCCGGGCGAGGACGTCGCGACGCTGACGTACTTCGCGCTGTACGCCCTGCAGCACCGTGGGCAGGAGTCGGCCGGAATTGCCGTGTCCGACGGCCGCCGGCTGGTCGTGCACAAGGACATGGGACTGGTCAATCAGGTCTTCAACGAGACCGGGTTGGCCGCCCTGCAGGGTCACATGGCCGTTGGGCACTGCCGGTACTCCACAACGGGCGCATCGTCCTGGATGAACGCCCAGCCCATGTACTGCGAGACACCCACCGGTGGCGGGATCGCCCCGGGTCACAACGGCAACCTGGTCAACACCTCGGAGTTGGCGCGCAAGCTGGAGCAGGCGCCCCGCAACGATTCTGAGCTGATGGCGGCGTTGCTGGCCCAGGATGTCGACGTCAGCCTCGAGGAAGCGATCGTCCGCACGGCGCCGACGTTCGTCGGTGCGTATTCCGTCGTGGTCATGGACGAGGACCGGATCCACGCGTTCCGGGATCCCAACGGTGTCCGACCGTTGCAGATCGGGCGGTTGCCCGCGGGTGGATGGGTCGTTGCCTCCGAGAGTGCGGCCCTGGACATCGTCGGCGCAATCCTGGTTCGTGACGTCGAGCCGGGCGAGGTCGTCACCATCGACGAGAACGGGTTGCGTAGTCAGCGGTTCGCTCCGGCCAAGACCACCTTCTGTCTGTTCGAGTGGGTCTATCTGGCGCGTCCGGATCACCGTCAGGACGGCGGCAGCGTCCTGTACGCGCGTCGCAACATGGGCCGGCAACTCGCCCGCGAGGCACCGGTCGATGCGGACATCGTCATTCCGGTCCCTGAAGCCGGCCGTGACGCGGCCGCCGGGTACGCCGCGGAGGCCGGGTTGCCATTCGCCGACGGGCTGGTGAAGAACCGCTACGTGGGGCGCACCTTCATCCAGCCCACGCAATCGTTGCGGCAATTGGGGATCCGTCTGAAGTTGTCGCCGGTGCGCGAGGTCGTTGAAGGCCGACGCCTGGTGGTCGTCGACGACTCGATCGTCCGGGGCAACACCGCGAGGCAGCTCGTGGCGATGCTCCGGTCCGCTGGGGCGGCAGAGGTCCACCTACGGATCACCTCGCCCCCGATCGCCAACCCGTGTTACTACGGCATCGACATGGCCTCGCGGGCCGAGTTGATCGGCGCGGACCTCTCCATCGACGAGATCCGCGACTTCATCGGCTGTGACAGCCTGCACTACATCAGCCTCGACGGGCTGATCGATTCCACGCCAAATCGCCGCGAAGCCCTTTGTACGGCATGCTTTACGGGGGAGTACCCGATCCCGGTTCCGGGCGAGCACGAGCAGCTCGCCCAGATCAAGTTCGACTTCGACACGCCTGCCAG
This sequence comes from Nitriliruptoraceae bacterium, assembly GCA_041688045.1. Classification (GTDB taxonomy): domain Bacteria; phylum Actinomycetota; class Nitriliruptoria; order Nitriliruptorales; family Nitriliruptoraceae; genus CSSed11-175R1. The sequence continues at coordinate 891 of JBDNIX010000111.1, read as the reverse complement.
GGCGACCTGAACCGAGCGAGTTGCAGCCCCTCTGAGGCCCCAAGTCCAGTCCAGGTTCCCCTGATCACCAGTCAGCGACCTGGGGCATAGTGCAGCAAGCGCGGGGGCAAGAGGTGTCCGCCGTGCGTGAAACGGTGTAGGTACCTGCTGCCTCGGGGGCGCTCTCCGGCCTCGATCCATCGGCACGGCCCTGGGCTCCGTCTGAGATGACCGTCTAGTCGAGATCCGGGAGGTCGAGAGCTTCGAGGTAGGCGCTCACCGCCACGACCGCTGCGTCCTCCTCGCCTGTCAAGACACCCTGGTAGACGTCGGGGAAGGTCGACAGATCACGCCAGCCGCCCCACCGTTGTGCCAGCTTCGGGGAGACTGGTACGCGGAGCCAGAAGGACGCGGCTGCGTGCCTCAGGTCGTGGCGACGTAGGGACTCCAGCTTCCTTAGCTTGGATTCTCGTACAGGGAATTGGCCCCTATTGATCCACACGGTCAGGGTGGCGTCGAGGTCGACGTTGAGCGCAACCGCGGAGGACAGCGCGTCGAGGTGGAAGCTGCGGATCGCTTCGGCGGGTCGCTGTTCGATGGCCATGCGTTTGGCGTAGCGGTTGACCAGCCAGCCGGGTTTGGCGTCGAAGTCGTTGGTCAGGATCAGGGTGGGATGGTCGTGGCCGAGCCCTCGGACCGCGATCTGGCGTAGCGGTGCCGGACAGCCGCGTACCTGCACGATGTCTTCGTGGATCTGGGGTTTGCGGTAGCGGCCTTTGCGGTCGAGGGTCACGGTGGTCCAGGCGTCATCGGGCAGCGCTTCGAGGGTCTCGATGACCTTCGGGGAGCGTTGCCGCAGGGTGAGGAAGGTGATCCCTTCGGCGTGGATGTCGGCGAGCCCGGCGCCGGTGG
>JBDNIX010000110.1:0-5398 GCA_041688045.1 Nitriliruptoraceae bacterium | reverse complement strand
CACGCGTGCCATGGAGATGATCGCGGCGTCCCGGATCATCAAGGCACAGGCGCGCGTTCGTGGCGCGCGGCCCTATGCCGAACAGATCCACGAGGTGATCAAGGGCTTGGCCGTCTCCAACGAGGTTCGTCAGCACCCGCTGCTCACCCAGCGTGACGTCGAGCGCGTCGCGGTCGTGGTCAACACCTCGGACCGGGGGCTCGCCGGTGCGTACAACGCCAACGTCCTGAAGGTCGCAGAGCGCACGATGCGCTCGGAACGTGATGCGGGCCGATCCGTGGACCTCTACGTGGTCGGCAAGAAGGGCGCCGGGTACTTCGCCTACCGGAGTCAGCGTGCGCAGCGCGTCTGGACCGGCATCTCCGACGCCCCGACGGTCGACAACGCCATCGCGATCGCCGAGGTCCTGATGGACCGGTTCTCCAAGGGCGAGCTCGACCGGGTCTGGCTGGTCTACACCAACTTCAAGTCCTCACTGATCCAGGCGCCGGTCCGCATGGAGTTGCTTCCCGTCAAACCCACAGAATTTGAGGGCGGGCAGGAGATGAGTCCGGATTTCATCTTCGAACCGAGCCAGGCCGAACTGCTCGAACGTCTCATCCCGCGGTATGTGGAGTCCAAGGTCTTCCACGGCTTGCTGGAATCGTCGGCCTCGGAGCATGCCGCCCGTCAGCGAGCCATGAAGTCGGCGACCGACAACGCCAAGGAAGTCGCGGGATCACTGTCCCGGGTGATGAACCAGGCCCGACAGGAACAGATCACGACCGAGATCTCCGAGATCGTCGGTGGCGCGGAAGCGCTGCAGTCCGGTTGAGCGCACCGTCCATCACGACGCACAGGATCACCACAATTCGTTCAGCGCGGACCACCCGCGACACGAGCACGACCACGAGGAGTCCAGCAGATGGCCACGAAGACCGCTTCCGAGAAGCGTCTCCCGTCTGAGACGACGGGTCGCATCGTCCGCGTCATCGGCCCGGTGGTGGACGTCGAGTTCCCCCCGGGCGATCTGCCGCCCATCAACAACGCACTCACCTTCGAGCGCACCTACCAGGGTGAGACCTCCACCATCACCGCCGAGGTCGCCCAGCACCTGGGGGATTGGCGCGTCCGCGCGGTCTGCATGCAGCCGACCGACGGTGTGGTTCGTGGGGCCGATGTCTCCGACACCGGCGCTCCCATCACCGTTCCGGTCGGTCCGGGCACGCTCGGGCACATCTACAACGTACTCGGCCAGCCGCTGGACGTCCCGGAGAGCGAGATCAGCCCCGACACACGCTGGGCGATCCACCGCGAACCGCCGCCGTTCGACGAACTCGAGCCGCAGGCCGTCATGTTCGAGACCGGCATCAAGGTCATCGATCTGGTCGAGCCCTACGTGCAGGGTGGGAAGATCGGGATGTTCGGTGGTGCCGGTGTCGGCAAGACCGTCGTCATCCAGGAGATGATCAACCGCGTTGCGCAGCAGCACGGTGGTGTCTCGGTGTTCGCGGGCGTCGGTGAACGCACTCGTGAGGGCAATGACCTCATGCTCGAGATGGACGAGTCGGGCGTGCTGGAGAAGGCCGCGCTGGTCTTCGGTCAGATGGATGAGCCGCCGGGGGTGCGTCTGCGGGTCGCGCTGTCGGCGCTGACCATGGCCGAGTACTTCCGCGACGAGATGCGCCAGGACGTCCTGTTGTTCGTCGACAACGTCTTCCGCTTCGTGCAGGCCGGTATGGAGGTCTCCACGCTGCTCGGCCGCATGCCGTCAGCAGTCGGCTACCAACCGACGTTGTCCAACGAGATGGGTCAGCTGCAGGAGCGCATCACCTCCACCAAGGGCCGATCCATCACCTCGCTGCAGGCGGTGTACGTCCCGGCCGATGACATCACCGACCCGGCGCCCCACACGACGTTCGCCCACCTCGACGCCCAGACGGTCCTGTCACGTGACATCGCGTCGCTCGGGATCTACCCGGCTGTCGACCCGCTGGACTCCACGTCACGGATCCTCGATCCGGCCATCATCGGCGATGAGCACTACAACGTCGCGACCGGGGTCCAGGAGGTGCTGCAGCGCTACAAGGACCTGCAGGACATCATCGCCATCCTCGGGATCGACGAGCTGTCCGAAGACGACAAGGTCGTGGTCTCCCGGGCCCGGAAGGCGCAGCGGTTCTTCAGCCAGAACTTCTACGTCGCGGAGCAGTTCACCGGGAACCCCGGCGTCTACGTACCGGTCAGCGAGACCATCGAAGGCTTCAGGGCGCTGATCGACGGCGACCTGGACGAGCTTCCCGAGCAGGCCTTCCTGTACGCAGGCAACGTCGACGACGTCCAGCGCCGCGCGTCCGAGATGGAGGACTGATGGCCACGCCCACCATGCACGTCGAGGTGGTCTCGGCCGAGAGCCATGTGCTGTCGGCCGACGTCACCGAGCTCTATGCGCGGTCCGTGCAGGGCGAGCTCGGCATCCTGCCGGGCCATCAGCCGGCCGTGTTCGCGCTGGACATCGCGCCCGTGCGCATCGTGTTCGAGGACGGGACGTCCCAGCAGATCGCCGTCCACCGTGGGACCCTGTTCGTCGACCAGCAGAGCCACGTCATCCTCCTCGCCGACATCGCCGAACTCGGCTCGGAGATCGACGCCGATCGTGCCCGCGCGCGCAAGCGTGAGTTGGAGCGACGACTGGAAGAGGGCGACGACAACCTCGCGAAAGCGTCGCTGGCCAAGCAGAACGTTCGTCTCCAGCTGCTGGGCGACACCGCGACGTCGTGAGGTCGAGCGACTCGGCAGACGTCGCTGACGGGATGCGACAAGCGGCGTGGGTAACCTCGGCGCATGCCTGAGCCCGCCGTCCCCTTCGTGACGTCTCCCACCGAGCTGTTTCGCGTCCGCGGCGGACAGCCCCTACGCGGCACCGTCCGGCTGTCCGGAGCCAAGAACTCAGCACTGAAGCTGATGGCGGCTTCGCTGCTGTGCGAAGGGACGGTCGAACTCTCCGCCATCCCGCGCATCGCGGACGTCCCGGTGATGGCCGACGTGCTTCGCGGCCTGGGCGTGGAGGTGTCTCTCGACCTCGATGCGGAACACGGCACCTTCCGCGCGGTCGAGGAACCGGATTGGCACGCGCCGGCGGACGCCGTCACCCGGATCCGCGCATCGATCTCGTGCCTCGGTCCGCTCGTCGGACGCACCGGGCGCGCCCGGTTGGCGCTGCCGGGTGGCGACCGGATCGGTGCGCGCGCCATCGATCTGCACCTCCATGGTCTGGCCGCGATGGGCGCAACCATCGTGCAGCGACCCGGCGAGGTCGAGGTGATCGCCAAGGCATTGACGGGAGCCCTCATCACCCTGGACTTTCCGTCGGTGGGCGCCACCGAGAACCTGCTGATGGCGGCGACCCGTGCCAAGGGCACGACCCTGATCGACAATGCGGCCCGAGAACCGGAGATCCAGGATCTGTGCCACATGCTGGTGGCCATGGGCGCCAGGATCGATGGCATCGGATCGCCGACCCTGGAGATCGAGGGAGTGGACCGCCTCTCGTCGGTGAGCTGGGAGACGTGTCCGGACCGCATCGAGGCAGGTACGTATGCCATGGCCGCAGCGTTGACGGGCGGTGACGTGGTCATCGAGCGGGTTCGTCCCGCCGACCTCACGATGCCCTTGATCAAGTTGCGATCCGCCGGCGCGGTCGTCGAAGAAGGTGCGGATTCGGTGCGGGTCAAGGCCGGGGATCTCCAGGCCGTCGATGTCGTCACCCTGCCCTACCCCGGATTTCCGACCGACCTCCAACCGCAGATGATGGTCCTGCTGACCCGAGCTGCGGGGACCAGTCGCTGTACGGAGAACGTGTTCGAGTCGCGGTTCTCGTTCGTGGCCGAGCTGGCCCGCATGGGTGCCGACGTCGAGGTGGACGGCCATCACGCCTGGATCCGCGGGCCCGTATCGCTGCACGGCACGACCCTGTCGGGTCTGGACGTCCGTGCCGGGGCGGCAGGCACACTGGCGGGCCTGGTCGCATCCGGCGAGACGATCATCAAGGATGTTCACCACGTGGATCGCGGATATGCCGACTTCATCCCACGCCTGCAGGCCCTCGGGGCCGACGTCGAACGGGTCGCGGGCAGCGACCCCGATGCGTGATCACCGGCCGGGTCCAGGTTCGGGCGACGTTGTGGTGGCTCTGAGCCGTCTGCAGGTCATACCCACCACATCGCGGATCGCCATGCTGGCGGTGACCGCCGTCCTGTCTGTGCTCTTGGGCCAGGCCTTTCCGGCTGCTGCCGACACCCGTGTGGACGGTCCCATCCGGTTCGAGGTCTCGGAGGACGATCTGCTCGAGGTCAACGGGGATGCCCGCTACCTCGACACCATCGAACTGCGCCACACGGGCAGCGGCCCGGTCCTGGTCAACGTGGTGTCGATGGACGACTACGTCGCCGGGATCGCGGAGATGCCCGCGAGTTGGCCGATGGAGGCCCTGAAGGCACAGGCTGTCGCGGCGCGGACCTACGCGTGGTACGTCGCCGACGTCGGCAGCTACGACGGGTACGACATCTGCGCCACGACGGCCTGCCAGGTCTTCCAGGGTGCCGACGCCGTGCTCGGATCCGCAGCGGGTGATCGCTGGCGTGACGCCGTCGACAGCACGGCAGGCGAGGTGCTCACAGACATCGACGGGCAGCCGATCCTCGCCCGCTACTTCTCGACCTCGGGTGGCCAGACCTCTGCCAACGAGCAGGCATTCCCATCATCGGGGCCGAGGGAGCAGCTTGTGGCCATCGACGATCCCTACGACGAGGTCTCGCCGTTCCACCGGTGGACCGTGACGTTCACGCGTGAGGAGTTCGACACCATCCTCGCCCGCGGGGACACGCTCGGAGCGACCGTTCCCGTCGATGGCGTCGAGCGTGTCGGCGCGACCGACGACCCGGCCGCACGGATCGCGGTGACCGGTCGGGACGGAACGCAGGTCGACGTCGATGCCCGGGACTTCCAGCGGTTCGTGTCCTCGGTGGCACCCCAGAGCTTCCCGGCCCGGTTCCCCCAGTTGCGCGACGACGAGCAGTCGTTGCTGCCCTCGACCGTTCCGTCGTCCCGGTTCGCCGTCCGGGTCACGGAGACCGAGGTGATCCTTGACGGGCAGGGATGGGGCCACGGCGTCGGACTCGGCCAGTACGGAGCACGCGGACGCGCCGACGCCGGTCACGACTACCGCCGGATCCTCGCGGCCTACTACAACGGTGCGTCCCCGGGCACCACCGCGGCGCTGCCGGAGCGCATTAGGGTCGGCCTGGTACCGGCCGACGACGTTTCCGTCCTGGCTGACCGGCTCATGCAGATCGCGTCCGGGGACGAGCTCATCGAGGCTGCTGCCCTCGGGACCTGGACCGCGGTTTCCGAAGCCGAT
>JBDNIX010000109.1:0-2539 GCA_041688045.1 Nitriliruptoraceae bacterium | reverse complement strand
CGGCTACACGATGGGTTCGTTGGTGGCGGCGGTGCCCACCGCTCCTGGGTGGCGTGATAGCGGGATCCCGAAGGCGGCCAGCCCGCAGCAGGTCGCCGGACTGCTGGCCTCTTGCGATCGACGGTCGGCTGCCGGCCGTCGAGATTTCGCGATCGTGATGCTGCTGGCACGTCTGGGGCTACGGGCCGGAGAGGTCGCTGCGCTCAGCATCGACGACATCGACTGGCGTGTCGGCGAGATCGTGGTGACCGGCAAGGGCAACCGTCGTGAACGGCTGCCGTTGCCCCACGATGTCGGCGAGGCCATCGCCGGCTACTGCCGACGCGGCCGTCGCCGTGGAGATTGCCGGGATCTGTTCCTCCGGGTGAACGCCCCACACACCGGCCTGTCGACCAGTGGAATCAGTGAGGTGGTCGCCCGGGCGTGCACCCGCGCTGAGCTGCCACGTCTGGGTGCGCACCGGCTGCGGCATGCAGCAGCGACCGCGATGCGTCGGGCTGGCGCGCCGCTGTTCGAGATCGGACAGGCGCTACGACATCGGCATGTCGCATCCACCGCCCATTACGCCAAGGATGACTACGACGCGTTGACGGCGGTGGCCCGCCCGTGGCCGGGGGGTGTGGCATGAGCCCGCTACGCCAGCATGTCGCCGACTATCTGACCTTGCGCCGAGCGTTGGGCTACAAGCTCGAGGCCTACGAACCGCTGTTGAACGAGTTCGTCGACGACCTTGAGCAGGCCGGCACCTCGACGGTCACCATCGAGGCTGCGCTCGCCTGCGCGATGAAACCCCAAGGGGTGCAGCCCTACCGGTGGAAGCAGCGGCTAACAGTCATCCGCGGGTTCGCCCGCTATCTGCACTCGATGGATCCGGCCACCCAGGTGCCACCCTCAGACCTGTTGGCCTACCGGCGCCGCCGGCCGATCCCGTATCTGTTCTGCGAGGAGGAGACCGCCGGGCTTGTCGCGGCTGCCGGTGCGCTGGCGCATCCGCTGCGAGCCGCGACCCACCGCACCTTGTTCGGGCTGCTGGCAGCCACAGGGATGCGCGGTGGGGAAGCGCTACGTCTCGACCGCGACGACATCGATCTCGATGCCGGGACGCTGGACATCACAAGGACCAAGTACAACAAGTCCCGACGGCTGCCGCTGCATCCCTCAACCGTCACCGCACTCGAAGACTACGTCGGCGAGCGCGACCGATGGTTGCCCGTAGCCGTCCAGCCAAGCTTCTTCGTCAACACCACCGGGACCCGGCTACAGGCCCGACGTGTCCGCGAGCTGTTCACCAAGCTGATCGACCAGCTCGGCCTCGAGCCCCGCAACGGATCGGGCCGACCCACAGCCCACGATCTGCGCCACAGCTTCGCCGTTTCCACCCTGCTCCAGTGGTATCGCACCGACGTTGATGTCGCCGCCAGGATGCCGCTGCTGTCGGCCTATCTCGGCCACACCAGCCCGACGTCGACCTACTGGTATCTCCAGGCCGTCCCCGAGCTGCTCGCGCTGGCCGCCGGCCGGCTCGAACACCCCACAGGAGGATGGCGATGAGCGCGCTGGCCCCCACCGTCGAAGCGTTCTTCACCGAACGGCTGGCCGCCCAACGAGAGTCCAGCCCCCACACCATCGCTGCCTACAGCCACGCGCTGCGGCTGCTGTTCTCCTACGTCTACGAGACCACCGGCAAAGCCCCATCCAAGCTCGACGTCGCCGACCTTGACGCCACCCTCATCGCCGCCTTTCTCGCCCACCTGGAACAGCAGCGGGGCAACAGCGTGGCGACCCGTAACGCCCGACTCTCAGCGATCCGGTCGTTGTTCGCCTACGCGGCGCTGCGCCACCCCGAACATGCCGAGGTGATCCAGCGCGTGCTGGCCATCCCAGCCAAACGTCACGAGCAGACCATCGTGTGCTTTCTCACCTCCGAGGAGATCGACGCGCTGCTCGCCGCAGTCGACCGTGGCAGCTGGATCGGCCGACGTGACCACGCCGTTCTGCTGCTCGCCATCCAGACCGGACTGCGGATCTCCGAGCTGTCCGGGCTGGTCTGCGACGATGTCCACCTCGAAACCGGCGCACACGTACGTTGCCGTGGCAAGGGTCGCAAGGATCGGGCCACCCCACTGACCGACCAGACCGTCGCCGTGCTCAGGGTGTGGCTATCCGAGCGTGCCGGCCAGCCTCACGAGCCGCTGTTTCCCAGCCGTCGCGGCGGTCCACTCAGTTCCGATGCGATCGAGTGGCTGACCGCCAAACACGCGGCCGCAGCCGCTCGACACTGCCCATCCATCGCCGCCAAGAACGTCACCCCTCACATTCTTCGTCACTCAGCGGCGATGCAACTCCTGCAAGCTGGTCGATGTGTCGGTGATCGCCCTCTGGCTTGGCCATGAAAGCGTCCAAACCACTCAGATCTACCTTCATGCCGATCTCGCGCTCAAAGAACAGGCGCTCGCCCGCACCGCGCCGGCGAACACCACCCCCGGACGCTACCGGCCCCCTGACCCACTGCTCGCCTTCCTCGAGGAGCTGTGATTAT
>JBDNIX010000108.1:0-18950 GCA_041688045.1 Nitriliruptoraceae bacterium | reverse complement strand
TCTGGATCAGATCAGCAGCATCGAGGTCGCCCGCCAGCAAGGATCGAAGGACCCGGTAGCGGGGCTGGTCATCGACGTAGGGATCGTTGGGCCACGGACCGGCGCCGCCGAAGCGGACCGGCGCCGCGTCCGGCACGCCGGCGTCGCTGCGGGCGGCCGTCACCAGCGCCGCGGTGTCGTCCACCGGCGCCGGGTGGTCGTTGACCGCGACCGCGGGTGCGATGTCGCAGCGGCCGAGGCACGACACCTCGGTGATCGCCACATCCTCGACGTTGCCGTAGGTCTGCCGCAGGTCCGCCAGCGACGCATCCCCGCCTGCCAACCAGCACGGCAGGTCGTGGCAGACGTCGACGCGGGCCGGTGCGGGCGGGTCCGTGCGGAAGAAGGGGTAGAACGACACCAGTCCCTGGATCTCGTACAGCGGGCGGTTGGTGCGCCGCGACAGGGCTTGCAGTTCCTCGCGCGGCAACCAGCCGTGCTGCGCCTGGATCGCGTTCAAGGGGGGGATGAGGCTCGGGCCGCGGAAGCGTCCGTTGCGGGCCTCGACGCCGGGGACCGCAGGTGCTGTCACGACGGCACCTCCGCGAACGCCGTCGCGGTCTGCGGGACGGGTTCGATCCGCACCGCGCAGAATTTGAACTCAGGGATCTTGCCGTGCGGGTCGATCTCGTCGATGGTGAGCAGGTTGGCGGCCGCCTCCCGGAAGTGGAACGGGATGAAGCAGTTGCCCCGTTGCTCGCGGTGGGAGACCTGCACGTGCAGGGTGATGGAGCCGCGGCGCGACCGCACCCGGGCCAGCCCGCCGTCCACCAGCCCCAGCATCTGCGCGTCCTCCGGGTGGATGGACACCTCCGCCCGCGGTGAGATGGTGTCGAGGGCGAAGGACCGGCGCGTCATCGACCCGGTGTGCCAGTGCTCGAGCAGGCGGCCGGTGTTCAGCACGAACGGGAACTCCTCGTCCGGCAGTTCGGCGGCGGGCAGCCATTCCGCGGGCACCAGGTGTGCGAGCCCGTCGTCGGTGTTGAAGGTGTCGCTGAACATCACCACGGTGCCGTCGCTGCGGTCCGGGTCCGGGTTGGGGTAGAGCTTGCCCGTCGCCCCCAGGTTGTCGTAGGTCAGGTTCGCGTACGACGGCATCAGCGACACCATCTCGTCGAAGACCTCGCGCGGCGAGGTGTAGTCCCAGTCCAACCCGACCCGGCGCGCCACCTCCTGGATGATCCACCAGTCCAGGCGGGCGTCACCCGGCGGGTCCAGCACGGTACGTCCGAGCTGCACCCGTCGGTCGGTGTTGGTGTAGGTGCCGTCTTTTTCGAGGTACGACGATGCCGGGAGGATGACGTCGGCGAACTCGGCGGTCTCCGTGAGGAAGATGTCCTGCACGACCAGAAAGTCCAGGGCCACCAGCGCCTTACGGACCTTGGTGATGTTGGGATCCGACAGGAACGGGTTCTCGCCCATCATGTACATCCCACGGACACCGCCCTCCTGCAGGACCGACCCGATGATCTCGGTCACGGTCAGGCCGGGGTCCGGATCCAACGACGTGCCCCACGCGGCTTCGAACCGTTCACGCACCCCGTCGGCGGCGGCGCGTTGGTAGTCGGGGTAGAACATCGGGATGAGTCCGACGTCGGACGCGCCCTGCACGTTGTTCTGCCCCCGCAGCGGGTGGAGGCCCGCACCGGGCTTGCCGACGTTGCCGGTGATGGCACACATCGCGATCAGGCAGCGCGAGTTGTCCGTGCCGGTGGTGTGTTGCGAGATGCCCATACCCCAGAAGATGATCCCGGCGCCGGCCTCGCCCCACACGCGGGCGACCTGCCGGATGGTGTCCGCATCGATCCCGCAGATCTGCGCGGCCCGCTCCGGCGGGTACTGCTCGACGGTGGCCGCGAGCGCATCGAAGTTGGACGTGCGGGCATCGATGAACGCCTGGTCGACCAGCCCGAGCCGCACCACCTCGTGCATGATCCCGTTGTAGAACGCGACGTCGGTGCCCGGTTTGATCTGACAGAAGATGTCCGCGTGATCCGCGACCTTTCCGGCGCGCGGATCCACGTAGATGATCGTGGTGCCCTTGCGGTGGGCCTGCTTGAAGAACGACGAGGCCACCGGGTGGTTGGAGGTCGCGTTGCTGCCGGTGATGATCGCGACGTCGGCATTGATCACGTCGCCGTAGGTCGTGGACACGGCGCCCGAGCCGATCCCTTCGAACAGGGCCGCGACGCTGGACGCGTGGCACAGCCTGGTACAGTGATCGACGTTGTTGGTGTGGAAGCCCGCCCGGATCAGCTTCTGGAACAGGTACGCCTCTTCGTTGGAGCATTTGGCGGACCCGAACCCGGCGATCGCCTGGGGGCCGCCCGCCGCCATGACCGCCTTCAGACGGTCGGCGACCAGGTCCAATGCCTCGTCCCACGTCGCCTCGCGGAAGTGGGGGAGGACCTCGGCGTCGTTGACCAGTCCGCCGGGTTTGCGACCCCGTCGGCCCTTGCCGCGCTTGCCGCCGGGTCCGTGCTCGTCGTCGGGGGTCGGCTGCGCCGCGTCTCCCCGGACATCGGCCGACAGCGGCCCCTTGGGATAGGCCTCTTCCCGCCGGATCAGCGGCGTGGTCAGGCGCTGGTTCGACGCCGCGTAGTCCCAGCCGTAGCGCCCCTTGACGCACAGTCGGCCCTGTGATCCGGGCTGCTCACGGCCGTCGGCGAACACGATCGCGTCGCGTTCCGGGTCCTTGTAGTAGGTCAGTGCGCAGCCGACGCCGCAGTAGGGACACACGGTGTCGACCGCCACCAGTTCGTCGCGTGGCCGGATCGGCACGCCGTTGATGGGTTTGTTGGTCAGTGCCCCGGTCGGGCACGCGGCGACGCATTCCCCACACGTCACGCACGACGACTCGCCCATCGGATCGTCCAGGTCGAACCCGATCCGGGTGGTGTACCCCTTGCCGGTCCGACCGATCACGTCGTTTCCCTGGATGTCGTCGCATGCCCGCACGCACCGGTCGCAGAGAATGCAGGCGTCATGGTCGACGGCGATCACCGGATTGGTGCTGTCGGTGCCGCGTCCGGAGCCGCAGGGCAGGGCGCCGTCGTCGGTCGTCCCGCCGGCCCCCGCCCCAGGGACATCGAGGTCGTCCGCCAGGGCGATCAGTTCGTTGTCGGCGGTGGTGGTCTGCTTCGGGTCCTGATCCCGCGCCGGCTGGTCGGCGACCAACAGCTCCGTGAGCACCCGGCGGCTGGTGTGCAGTTCCTCGGACTGGGTCGTGACCTCCATGTCGTCGCTGCAGGGACGGACACACGCTGCGGCGAAGGCCCGTGCGCCGACGTCGACGACACACATCCGGCACACACCGACCGGGTCGTACCGGTCGTCGTGGCACAGCACCGGGATGTCGATACCAGCGACCTTGGCCGCGTCCAGGATGGTGGTGCCCTCCGGCACGTCGACCGACCGTCCGTCGATCGTGACGGTGATCGTCGCGGCGCCCGGACCGTCGGTCGGGGCAGCCGCCGGGGAACCCGTGTCAGGGGGTGAGGTGGCGGTCATCGTGTCGAACCTCGAACGCGTGTCGGTGGCGTGGGGGGAGCCGGTGCGCGCGTCGGCAGTATGGCGGTCAGGTGAAGGTCGGCGGAGGAAGCGGCATCGGGGAGGCCGTCGGCGTCGAGGCCGCGTGCCGTGTGGTAGGCGTCCACCATCGCGCGCAGTCGGTCGGACGTGAGCACGGCGATCCTTCCGGAGGACAGCTCCAGGGGGTTGTCCAGCAGGCGGGGCGGCAGCCAGTCGTCAGCGGGGGTCCATCCAGCCCGGAGGTTGAACATCCGTTTGGCCAGCACGATGCGCACGGCGGTCCGGTGCAGTTCGTCACCGTCGAGGTCCCATCCGGTCACGCTGGCCAGCAGCTCGGCCCACTCCCTGAAGGGATCGTCGAACACGCCGCGCAGGAACTTGCACAGGATCATCGAGTCCATCACCGCGGCCCGGTCCTCGGTGACGATCGCGGCGGCCACGTGCGCGTCCCCGCCATCGAAGCGGTCGAGCTCGCCAGCCAGATCCGCCTCGTAGGCGCCCGAGCGGTTGTGGTCGGCTCCCCGCGCGTTGACGGCCAACCCGAGCGCCATCGCATGCAGCGTCCGGGGCTCGTAGCCCGGAAGTTCCAGGCCCTTGACATGCACGGCGTGGTCGATGGCATCGCCACCGACCTGGTGAGCGGCGCGACGTGACCCCTGAGCCAGGAGGGGACCGAGACCGGTGCCGTCGCCGATCTCCTCCAAGGCCCGCAGCAGGGCATCGCCGTCCCCGAACCGCAGCCAGGGTGCATCGATGAGTCCAGCTTCCGCGCAGGACATCGCCCAGGCGATGGTGCCCCCGGCCGAGATCGTGTCAATTCCCAGGTCATCGCAGCGCGAGCTGGCCGCCAGCACGGCGTCGGGATCGGACACGCCGCAGAGCGGACCGAGTGCGAACACGTTCTCGTACTCGACCCGCGCGCTCCCGCCACCCTTGGTGGCATAGATGTGTTCACAGCCGATGGAGCACGATGCGCAACTCGTGCGGGTGACCGACCGCAGATCGTGCAGTTCCTCGGCTGCGAGTTGGGGCGCCTCGTCGAAGGTCGCGCGTGTGAAGTTGTTCGTCGGCAGGGTGTTGATCGCATTGAATGCCAGGAGGTTGGCCAGCGTCCCGAGCTCGCGGTACTTGGCTGTCGCCGGTCCGAAGGAACGCGTGCGCAGATCGCGGGCAGCAGCCAGCACCGCTTCCGGGTCGGCCGATGGAACCTTGGTGCAGGCTTTGACCGCCACCGCCTTCAGGCGCTTGGCACCCATCACGGCGCCCAGACCACCGCGCCCTGCGTGCCGGCCGTCGTGGGACACGGTCGCATAGCGCACTCCGGCCTCGCCGGCCGGGCCGATCGAGGCGATCCGCCATCCCGGTCCGAGTCGGTCGCCGAGGCGCTTCTCCGCGTCGGCAGCGGACAGTCCCCACGTGTCGCCCGCGTCGATCAGTCGGGCGCCGTCGCCGTCGATGAGCAGCACGGACGGTGCTGCGCAGTGCCCGCGGATCGCGATCGCGTCGTGGCCGGTGAGCTTGCCGGCGATCGCGAAGTGGCTGGAGGCCAGGGCATCGGTGAGCATGCCGGTCAACGGTGATCGCGCCACGACGGCGAACTTCGCACTGGTGGTGAGTGGGGTACCGACCAGTGGCGAGAACACGAACGCGAGAACGGCCTCTGCGCTCAGTGGGTCCGCGGATGGCGGCGACAGCTCGTGCAACAACCACGTCCCGAGGCCCACACCGCCGAGGTAGCGGCGCAGGACCTCGTCGCTCAAGGGGTAGGGCGCTCCGTCCCCGGTGTCCAGGTCGACGACCAGCGCCCGGCCGAAGTAGCCGCCGGCCATGTCAGCCCCCCGCATCCGCGGCCATGAACGCCACCTCGTCGCCCGCGACCAACGGTGTGTGCCCGTCCCGGGTGATGCGGTCACCGTTCAGGGCGGCAACGACGTGCCGGTCGAGCGTGAGGTCGACCGCGTCGGCGGCCGCCGCCAGGGTCGCGGCAAGCACTGACCTGTTGCCCGTGCCCCCGTTGCGCGCCAACGCGCCGTACCGCCGTACCGACACGGCCGGTGCGGCCACGGCGCGGGCGCGGGCGTAATCGTCAGGGTCGTTGATGTTGCTGACGGATTGAAGGTCGGGATCGTTGCGGGCGAGCAGGGGATCGGCCAACAACATCGCCTCCTCGAGGCGTCGGGTGCGGACCACGTCGAACAGCATCGCCGGCTTGCGGGCACCCGCGGCCAATAGGCGGGCCACCTCACCCGCCAACGAGGTGCGGTAGCCAGCAGCCAACGGTTGCCGATGGCCGCGGGCCATCGGCAGTACCACGTCGGTGTCGTCGTCGAAGGCGGCCAGCACGCGACGCACGAAGGCCGGGTGCAGGAACGGCAGGTCCGTGGAGCTCACGAAGGCCCGATCCGCGTGTGGCGCACCAGCAGCGAGCCCGACGGCCAGTCCCTGCAGCGGACCGAGTCCCTCCCGGTCGTCCTCGACGACCCGGACGTCCGCCGGCAGGTGCTTCACGGTCTGCCCGGGGGCACACACGACGATGACGGGACCTTCGACAGCCCGACCCACGATCCCGACGGTGCGGCGTAGGAGCGTCGAGCCGTGCCACTCCAGATCGGCCTTCGGAGAACCCATCCGCGAGGATCGGCCTCCTACCAGCACGATGCCCACGACTCCCATTCGACGCATGCTAGCGCCCGACTCGTGACGACGCATCTGACGCAACCGTTGCGTTTTCGATGCCACACCACTGTCCACAGCCGCCACGACGTCCGCAGGGGAGGGATGGTCCTGGTATGGAAACCTGCCGGGATACCACCAGGAGATTTCGATGGCCGATCCGTCTACCAGCACGATCACACCGCCGGCCGGGGATTGGACCACCGGGCCACGTCAGGGCCAGCTCGTCTCTCCCGATCCGGTGCCGTGTGCATGTTCCGTGCGCGCGGTGCAGACCGTGGTTCCGCAGGACCGACCGAGCATCACCAGTCCGGAGGCCGCAGCGCGCGTGCTCGTCCCGCCGCTGACCGGCGTGGATCGGGAACGGTGTCTGGCCGCACTTCTCGACACCAAGCATCGCCTCCTCGATGTCGTTGTCGTCAGCATCGGATCCATCGATCACACCTTCATGTCCCCTCGGGAGGTGTTCCGCGACGCATTGTTGGCCAATGCGGCCGCGCTGGTGCTCGCCCACAACCATCCGTCCGGCGACGCGGAACCCTCGCGCGACGATGAGCGGGTCACGACCCGCCTGGTGCGGGCCGGGGAACTGGTCGGGATCGACGTGCTGGATCACCTGGTTGTGGCTGGCCCCAGGTGGGTCAGCCTGGCACGGCGGGGGGCGCTAGGGCCGTGATCGGGATGGCGGCCGGTGTCGTCGCTGACCGTCTGGCGGCGATCCTGCGCAAACCGTTGCCCCAGCCCGGACGGTCCGACGGGCGTTCGGCCGTCGATCACGACCGCGTCACCTCGCCGCTTCGCGGTGTACTGGGCGGCGTCGGCACGCGCGAGGAGGTCGCCGAAGGGCTCGGCGGCCCCATGGTGCGACGCGATCCCCAGGGACAGGCGAACCTCGCACTCGCCGCGAGTCCGTCCGCCTCGCTGATCGCGACGCGTTGCAGCGTGTCCGAGACACTCACCAGCAGCTGGTCCCCGGCCCGACATCCTCGACGCGTGTGATCGCGATACCGACGAAGCTGGCGACCGCGCTCAGGGTGGGCCCGTCCGCCAACGTGAACGATCGCTGGTCGGCCGCCGTGGTGGCGTACAACTCGTCGGTCGGTCGGATCTCTTCCCACTCGGCCAGATCCCTCACATCGATCAGGGTGCTGATGCCGCCACGATCGCGCTCCCACCGTGAGACCGACACCGACGCGGCACCGAGAGCCCGTCGAGCCGATCGCGCGCGCCAGGCTCACCAGCGCGCAGGCGCTGGTCCTCGTCGTCATGCCCCCGAAACCGCTGCTCGAGCGCCTGGAGGTCGCCCGGTTGTTTGGCGACCGGACACGGGTCCCGCCACCATGCGTCGATCCGATCGCGCAGGGCGGCATCCATGGACGGATCCGGATGCGCGGCCAACAGCGACGGGTCGTAGGCGGCCGTACCCGAGGCACGCGCCGCAGCAAGCGCCCACGCCGTACGGGCCACGGCTCCAGGTGGCGTATGCCGCGAGATGATCGGTGGGACCGCCAGGGCTGCCAACAGGTCCTGCGTCGCCAGGTTGGACCCTTCGTCGACGGGTGCCAGCGCCTGCAGCCGCTCGGTGGCATCGCCGATGGCTGCGAGTAGCACCGCGGCATCAGCGTGGTCCCGCCCACTGCCGAGAACGTGTTCGATCACCCCGGCGACGGCGACGGCGACGGCGTCGCTGCGCTGCCTACCCCCGTCCGCGTCGGTGGCGCGGAATGCGGTCGTCAGCGCCAGGGCCAGATCGATCGACTCGGCGGACAGCAGCCGACCCGACGGCACCGGCTGGGTCAGGTCCAGCGGACGTTCGCGACTGGCCGTGCGCAGGTCCGGGTCGTGACCGGCAACCGGACGGCTGTAGTGTTACCCCTGGCCGAACTGGCAACCCCAGGCCAGCAGGGTCCTGGCTTGGGCCGGTGTCTCGATCCCTTCGGCCACGATGTCCAGCCCCAGTGATCTACCGAGTCTGATGGCTGCCTGGACGATGACGGCGCGCCCGCGAACCGCCTCCGATTCGTCGCCCACTGACGCGATGAAGGAGCGGTCGAGTTTCAGCGTGCTGGCCGGTGTCGCGGCAAGCAGATCCAGCGACGCGAAGCCGGTGCCGAAGTCATCGAGAGCGATGTCGATGCCGAGGGACGTCGGCTGGACCAGCGTCCGCTGTGCGGCCCCCTCGCGCTGCAAGGCGGCGGTTTCGGTGATTTCCAGCACCATGGCCTTCGGGGGCAGCCCGATCACGCTCAGGATGCGCTGCAAACGGTCGAGATACCCGGGGTCCCGAAGCTCAAGCGGCGACGGCGATGAGTTGTTGGGCACCATCGAGCTCCGGTGTGGGGGGGTCGGGCAGGCGGACCAGCGCCTCGACCGCGATGATCCGGTTGTCCACCAGGTCAACGATCGGTTGGTAGACGGTGCACAGCCGCCCGGCCTCGATGGCCTCGAGCAGCTCCGGGTACGCCGCCGGAGGGGAGCCACCCCGTGTGTCTCTCCAGGTGGCGGTCAGACGGGCAATCAGCGCGGTGAGCTCGCCGGGGATCGCAACCGACCGCGGCCTCCGGGACGTCAGCGCGCATGGTCGGTCCTCAGAGCGGTGCGGTGGTCGACGGCGAGGCCAGCCCGGTGCCCCGGACCGACAGACCTGCCGTACGAGCGCCCGCCCATTTCGGGCATCGGCCGGATGGCGGGACAGCTGAAGGTCTCGCCAGCCCAACACTCGCCGGCCAATCAGTCGTCCCTCCGGATCGTGGACTCAGGCGTCGATCTGTCACCCCACGCGCGCCGGGCGCGCTGCGACCCGGCCGTTTCGGATGATGGACCGACTACCGGGGCCGTCCGCGGCACGGGCACCTGCAGCCGGTGTTAGCATCGGGTGTCGCCGGTCGTCCGGCCTGACTGGCACGTCGGCCACGTCGGCCCACGTCGGCGCAGACACCGGGGCACTCTCACCCCTCCCCACACCTCACATCGGTAGGCCTACTACGTGGCGGCGAACCTCAGTAACAGCTTTCAGTTCCTCGGCCGCGACATGGCTGTGGATCTTGGTACCGCAAATACCCTCGTGTACGTCCGCGGCCGGGGGATCGTTCTCAACGAGCCGTCGGTGGTGGCTATCAACACACGCAATGGCGCCATTCTCGCGGTCGGGTCGGAGGCCAAGCGGATGATCGGGCGCACGCCGGGCCACATCATGGCGATCCGCCCCCTCAAAGACGGGGTCATCGCCGACTTCGACGTCACCGAGAAGATGCTGCGCTATTTCATCCAGGCGGTGCACAAGCGTCGCTTCCTCGCCAAGCCTCGGGTCGTCATCTGCGTACCGTCCGGGATCACCGGCGTCGAGCAGCGCGCGGTCGAGGAAGCCTCCATCCAGGCCGGTGCCCGCGCCGCCTACATCATCGAGGAGCCGATGGCCGCGGCGATCGGTGCGGGGCTCCCTGTGCACGAGCCGGCGGGCAACATGGTCGTCGACATCGGCGGTGGTACCACGGAAGTGGCGGTCATCTCGCTCGGCGGGATCGTCACCTCGCAATCGATTCGCATCGGTGGAGACGAACTCGACGATTCCATCATCTCCTACATCAAGAAGGAATACTCGCTGATGCTCGGCGAGCGCACCGCCGAGGAGATCAAGATGGCGATCGGAAGCGCGTTCCCGCTTCCCGACGAGCCCCATGCGGAGATCCGGGGCCGTGACCTGGTGTCGGGGCTCCCGAAGACCATCATCGTGTCAGCGGACGAGATCCGCCGGGCGATCGAAGAACCCGTCAATGCCATCATCGACGCGGTGAAGAACACCCTGGACAAGACCCCGCCGGAGCTCGCGGCCGACATCATGGACAAGGGGATCGTGCTGACCGGTGGGGGCGGGATGCTCAAGGGCCTCGACGAACGGTTGAAGCACGAAACGGGCATGCCGATCCACATCACCGACAATCCGCTGGACTCCGTGGCGATCGGGTCGGGCAAGTGCCTGGAGGAATTCGAGGCCCTGAAGAAGGTCCTCATCTCCTCGTCCCGCCACTGACGGACCGGCTCCACGGCGCGGCCACCCTGCCCGCGGTCCCCGGGCGGCCACGGGGCGGTGGGTGGTTGACGCCGGGTGGTGTGCGGGCAATGGTCCTCGCGAAACCGGCGAGGTCGGTCGGCAGTGGAGGGGTTGCATGTATCAGCGGCGCCGGACTCGGATCCTGATCGGGATCCTGTTGTTCGCCGCTCTGGTGCTGATCACGATGGATGTGCGCGCCGGCGACGGCGGGGTCCTGGACGGGTTGCGGGGAACCGCAACGGGCGTGCTGCAGCCGGTGCAGGACGGGGCGTCCGCGCTGGTGCGTCCACTCGGCTCCGCGACGGACGGCATCCGGGAGCTGTTCTCGTTGCGGTCCGAGAACGCCGAGCTCCGTGACCGCGTGGAGGACCTCGAGGAGCGTCGGCGCGTCGTGTCTGACCTGGAGCGCGAGAACCGCGAATTCCAGGCGTTGTTGGACCTCGAGGAGCGGTTGGAGTTCGAGACCGTCGCTGCGCGAACCGTTGCCCTGGCGCCGTCCAGTTTCGAGTGGACCATCACCATTGACGCGGGCAGCGACGACGGGATCGAGCGGGACATGCCCGTGATCGCGGGCGCGGGGCTGGTCGGACGCGTCATCCAGGTCACCCCGACGGCGTCGCGGGTGCTGCTGGCCATCGATCCCAGCTTCTCGGCAACGGCACGCAGTAGCCGCACGGCCGAGATCGGGTCGGTGAGCGGGCGGGGGAGTGACCCCATGCTGATGCAGCCGTTGGAGCCGGCTGCCGACATCCAGGCCGGTGATGAGATCGTGACATCCAGCTTCGCCGGCGGCGTCTTCCCGGGCGGTATCCCGATCGGGGTGGTCGCCGATGCCGGAGATCCGATCGCCCGGCTGACCCGGTCGATCACCGTGCTGCCCTACGTCGACTTCACCCGCGTGCACCACGTCCTTGTCGTGCTGAGCGCGCCGGTTGAACCTGTTCCGCCGCTGGAGGGGACGCCGGGCATCCCCTTCGAGCCACCGCCGATCGCGCCCGATGGCGAGGATGGCGCCCCGACGGACGAGGACGGCGACGATCCCGAACCCGAAGGCGCGCCCACGGGACCGGGACAGGACGAGCCCGAGGACCTCGGGGCTGCGGACCCCGGGTCGACACCGTGATCCTGCGAACCGCGATCATGGCGTTGGTGTTGGTGACCGTCGCCGTCATCGAGACCTCGGTGCTGCCGTTCCTGCCGGTGGCCGGTCTGGCTCCGGACCTGTTGTTGCTGGTCACGATGGTCGTAGCGTTGAAGGACGGACCGCAGGCGGGGTTGCGGGTGGGGTTCGCAGCCGGGCTCCTGGCCGACCTGCTGGTCGCCCAGACACCCGTCGGAAGTGCCACGCTCGTGCTCACGGCCATCGGGGGCATCGTCGGGACGGCGCGGCCCTACCTGGCCTCGCAGTCCGTCACCGCACCGCTGGTCCTGGCCTTTCTGAGTGGTGCCCTCGGCACGATGGCCTACGGGACGCTGTCGTTGTTGCTGGGGGACGACCGCGTCACGGGTGAGTTGCTGGCCACGTCGGCCATTCGTGTCGGGATCCTCAACACCCTGTTGGCGCCCGTGGCGTTGGCGGGGATCGGTCGGCTGACCGCCCGGTTCCCCCTGGGGTCCGGAAGCACGACGGAGTAGCTCCGGGCTGCGGGAAGGGTTCCGGCGTGGCTGTCGGTCGAGCCCGTGCCCACATCCGCCGCTGGTACGTTCGCGCGACGTGCCAGACGACCCCCGAACCGAGTCCAGATGGCGTCCTCCGAAGCCTCGCCGCTGCTGCGACTGACCTTGCTGTCGGTCCTCGTGATCGGCCTGTTCATCGCCCTGCTGTCGCGCCTGTGGTTCCTGCAGGTGCTGGCCGGTGACCGCTACGTGGCGTTGGCCGACACCAACCGTCTGCGCACGGTGGTCGTCGAGGCCCCTCGTGGGGACATCCTGACCGACACCGGCGCGCCCTTGGTCCAGAACCGTCCCGCGTTGACGATCAGTGTCGACCGGCAGGTGCTGCTCACCAACGACGGCGAGCCGATCAACGAGGAGGCGGAGCTCGCGATCGGACGCCTGGCCGAACTGCTGCGCATCGACGACGATGAGGTCCTCGAACGGCTCACCAGTCAGCGCTACAGCCCCTTCCGGCCGGTTCCGATCGCGTTCGACGTGGCACCGGAGACCGTCTTCGCCGTCCAGGAGCACCAGGAACTGTTCCCCGGGGTCGTCGCTGAACGGCTCCCGGTCCGCTCATACCCACACGGCGACCTGGCCGCCCACCTGGTGGGCTATCTCAACCAGATCTCCGAAGCCGAGCTGACCGAGGAACGGTTCGCCGACTACCGGGGCGGTGACCTCGTGGGGCGAGCGGGTCTGGAGGCGTCTTA
Source organism: Nitriliruptoraceae bacterium (assembly GCA_041688045.1). Lineage (GTDB taxonomy): Bacteria > Actinomycetota > Nitriliruptoria > Nitriliruptorales > Nitriliruptoraceae > CSSed11-175R1. The sequence goes on along the minus strand of JBDNIX010000108.1, from coordinate 6,287 downwards.
CGAACAGCAGCTACGAGGTGAGGCCGGAAACCGCCTGTTGGAGGTCAACGCGCAGAACCGCGTGCTGGACGTCCTGCGCGAAACCCCTGCCCAGCAGGGCAATGACCTCATTGTCAGCCTCGATGTCGAGCTGCAGGCCGCCGTCGAACGGATGCTCGCCGAGGGCATCGTCAGCAGCCGCGAGTTCGTCCGCGACGACGGTCGCAATCTGCCGTCGACCGCGGGGGCGGCCGTGGTCCTGGACGTCAGCGATGGATCGGTGCTGGCGATGGCGTCCTACCCGACGTTCGATCCAGCACAGTTCGTCGGGGGGCTGTCGGACGACTACGCGGAATATCTCTATCAGGATGAGGACGTTCCCCAGCCTACGATCAACCGGGTGATCCAGGGGCGTTATCCCCCGGGGTCGGTCTACAAGATCGTGACCGGTGCCGCGTTCATCGATGCGGGGCTGGCGGGCCCCAACACCGCCCTGCCCTGTCCCTCCAGCTATGAGCAGGGGGGCATCACGTTCAACAACTGGAACCCGGTGTCGGAGCCGCCGATGGACCTGGCCACGGCTCTGATGCGGTCCTGCGACACCTACTTCTACGACCTGGCATACCAACAGTGGGTGCGCGAGGATCGCCAACTGGACGCCGCCGACGGTGAGTTGTCGCAGGCCGACATCGACGAGGCCGTGTCGGACATGGCCTACCGCTTCGGATTCGGCGATCCGTTGGGTATCGACCTGCCCTCGGAATTGGGCGGCTACGTGCCCGACCGTGCCAGCAAGAACGACCGCTGGATCGAGACGCGCCAGCGGGATTGTCGCCTGGCCGAGCAACTGGAGGCGGGTACCTACGGCCAACTGGTCTCGGCCGACCGCTGTCAGTTCGGCGGCCGGTGGCGGGGGGGTGACGCCATCAACACCGCGATCGGCCAGGGCGAGACCCAGACCACGCCACTGCAGGTCGCGGCGTCGTACCTCGCGATCGCCAACGGCGGGGAACTGCTGCGGCCCCACCTCGGCCGGACGATCGTGTCGCCCGAGGGAGACGTGCTCGAGGAGTTCGACCGCGAGGTCATCTCGACGCTGGACCTCGACCCGGCGGTCCTCGGTGCCATCCAGTCGGGACTCGAGCGGGTCGTCGCCGATGAGCGCGGTACGGCCAGCGACGCGTTCGCGGGCTTTCCGTTGGACGAGTTCCCCGTCGCCGGGAAGACCGGGACGGCCGAGCAGCAACCGCGCGTGCCCTACGCGTGGTTCGCCGCGTACGCCCCGGCCGACGAGCCGCAGTACGTGATCGTCGTCAGCGTCGAGGAGGGCGGAGGTGGATCGCAGACGGCGGCGCCGATCGTCCGGGGCATCTTCGAGCACCTGTTCGACGTGCGTCCGGCGGAGGAGTTCGAGTTCGAACTCGGCCCGGAGATCCTGGACTGATGGAGGCCGGATACGGCGAGGACCGCCGCCTGAAACTGCTCCGACAGCGGGTCCAGGACCGCTGGGGCTCGGCGTACGCTCCCGTTCGTCACCTCGACCCGTTGCTGGTGGTGATCGCGCTACTGCTGACGGGCGTCGGGCTGGTCGCGATCTACAGCGCCAAACTCACCGCGCTGGTCTCACAGGGCCGTTCGCCGACCGAGTACATCTCGACGCAGCTGATCGCGCTGGTCATCGGGCTGATCGGCATGATCGTCGCGGCCGTGATCGACTACCGCCATCTCCGGACATACGTGGCGGTTCTCTACGGTGGCGCGGTCGTGCTGCTCGTCCTCGTGTTGACGCCGCTCGGCACGGAGATCAACGGATCCCAGCGGTGGATCCTCCTCGGGCCCCTGCAACTCCAGCCGTCGGAGATCGCGAAGGTCGCGGTCTTGATCGCCGTGGCCGCCGTTCTGCACGAAGCCAAGGGCGAGCCCGGCCTCGGAAGCGTGGGTGCCGGCCTGGTGCTCACGTTGCTGCCCATGGGTCTGGTCTTCATGCAACCCGACCTCGGTACCTCGATCGTGTTCGTGTGGTTGGCCGCGACGATGTTCCTCATCGGTGGGGTCCGGGCCCGGTACCTCGTGTCGTTGGTCGTGGCGGGGTTCGTCGGGGTCATCGTCGCGTTGCAGACGGACCTGATCCAGACCTATCAGCTCGGCAGACTGACCTCGTTCCTGGGGGCGAGCGATCCGGCACTCGCGCAGGGCGGCGCCTTTCACACGCGGCAGTCGTTGATCGCGATCGGTTCAGGGCAGTTCTCCGGCAAGGGCCTGTTCCAGGGCACGCAGACCGCCCTGCAGTACGTCCCGGAGAACCACACCGACTTCGTCTTCACGGTGATCGGTGAGGAATTCGGGTTCATCGGCACGAGCCTGACGCTCGCGCTGTTCCTGCTGCTGGTGTGGCGGGGGCTGCGGATCGCGGTCATGGCCAAGGACCTGTTCGGCACTCTGCTGGCCGGAGGGATCGTGTCGGTGCTGACCCTGCAGGTCTTCATCAACGTCGGCATGACCATCGGGCTCATGCCCGTCACCGGTCTCCCGCTGCCTTTCATCAGCTACGGCGGGACGTCGCTGATCGTGTGGTTCGCGCTGATCGGCCTGCTGCTCAATGTCCACATGCGGCGCTTCTGACGGCTCAGCTGGCGTCGCTGTGGTCGACGAGGTCCTGCGCCACGTCTCGCAGCTTGCGGTTGGTCACCATCGATAGCTCACAGACCTCGACGGCCTGGTCGATCAACTCCTGGAGCAGTTGGTCGAGGTCGAACGGGTTGACGATCGTCCGCGCGACGTGCCGGAGGGTGGCGAGCAGAGATTCCGGCATTCGGGGCTCCCGACGACAGGCGGAACGCACGCGCTGGTCCGGTGACCAACCGGTGCGCCCTCTAGATGCCGAACGTGGCGCCAGCCCGGGTGCCCGTCAACTGCAGGTGGAGGTGTCCGTCGGTAGGCTGCGCGGACGCAGGCGAGCGGCCCCGAAACCCGGCCGTTGCCGCCGGTTCGATCCGCCCCTGGAGGCCCACGTGCTCGGCACCGTCCCCGATCGCCGTGCCCCCGCGACCCCGCTGCGCGGCCAGCGGCTGGGCTACCGACGACCCGGCGTTGCCGCGACGACGCCCCCGTCCTATTGGGAGACGCTCGACCCGTTGCTGTCCCAGGTCCGCAAGCCCGCGCAGTACGTCGGCGGCGAGCACAATCAGGTCGCCACGGCCTGGGAGGACGCCGAGACCCGCTGGACGCTGTGCTACCCGGACACCTACGAGGTCGGCCAGCCCAACCAGGGCATCCAGATCCTCTACGAGATCCTCAACGAACGCACCTCGACGCTGGCGGAACGGGCCTACGCTCCCTGGGTCGATCTGGAAGCCCTGCAGCGCGAACACGGCATCCCGGCCTTCTCGCTCGAGACACACCGCCCCCTCTGGGCCTTCGACGTCTTCGCCGTGACCCTGCCCCACGAACTCGGCCACACCAACCTGCTCAACCTGCTCGATCTGGGCGCCGTGCCGATGCGCTCGGCGGACCGCCGCGCCGAAGATCCGATCGTGCTCGTGGGCGGGCACGCCGCGTACAACCCCGAGCCGCCGGCGCCGTTCATCGATGCGGCGGTTATGGGCGACGGCGAGGAAGTGACGCTGGAAGTCGACGACGTCATCCGGGCCTGGAAGCGCATCCACCTCGGCGCGGACGCGGACCCCGGACCGGACGCGCGCGACGATCTGCTCGCACGCCTGGCGGCGGTCGAAGGGGTGTACGTACCGGCCTTCTACGAACCGAGGTACTACGACGACGGTCGCCTGAGCCAGACCGTGTCGGTCCGGTCGGGCGTGCCCCACCGCGTCCCCAAGCGCACCGTGCAGGATCTGGAGCAGTGGGCCTACCCGCGCAAGCAGATCGTGCCGATGACCGAGACGGTGCACGAACGCTTCAGCGTCGAGATCTTCCGTGGCTGCACCCGCGGGTGTCGGTTCTGCCAGGCCGGGATGATCACTCGGCCCGTCCGCGAGCGCCGACCGGAGACGATCCAGAAACTCGTCGAGGAGGGCGTGAAGGACACCGGATTCAACGAGGTCGGCCTGCTGTCGCTCTCGTCCGCCGATCACTCCGCGATCGGGTCGGTGGCGCGCGATCTCGCGGACACCTACGAGGGGACCACCACCTCGCTGTCTCTGCCCTCGACCCGGGTCGACGCCTTCAATGTCACCCTGTCCAACGAGTTGGCCCGCAACGGGCGTCGCACGGGCTTGACCTTCGCTCCGGAGGCGGGCAGCGAGCGCATGCGCGCCGTCATCAACAAGATGGTGTCCGAGCAGGACCTGCTCCGCACGGCGGAGACATCCTTCTCCGAGGGCTGGCGCCACATCAAGCTCTACTTCATGGTTGGACTTCCAACGGAGCAGGACGACGACGTTCTGGCGATCGCGGAGCTCGGTATCAAGGCCTACGAAATCGCCCGCCGGCACGGCAAGGCCAACAAGGTCACGCTGTCGGTGGGTGGGTTCGTCCCCAAGCCCCACACCCCCTTCCAGTGGGTGGCGCAGGATCCTCCCGAGGAGATTCGCCGCAAGCTGTCGCTGATCCGTCATGCCATCAAGGCCCACGGCGGCCTGAAGCTCCGGACCAATGATCCTGAGGAGGGCGTCATCGAAGGGCTGCTCGCCCGCGGGGATCGGCGCGTCGCGCCGGCGGTGCAGCGGGCCTGGGAGCTCGGCGCCCGCTTCGACGGGTGGCACGAGATGCCGACCCTGGACACCTGGATGCAGGCGTGCCGTGAGACCGGCGTGGATCTGGAGTTCTTCTCGTACCGCGACCGCGACGAGAACGAGGCACTGCCCTGGGACCACCTCGACAGCGGACTCGAGAAGTCCTGGCTGTGGGAGGACTGGCAGGACTCGCTCACCGAGAAGGACCTCGATGACTGTCGGTGGTCGGCCTGCTACGACTGCGGTGTGTGTCCGGGTCTGAGCATCGACCACGACACCGGCTATACCGGCGGCTTCCAGCTGCCGGTCCTGCCCCAAGGACTCGGTGGTGGATCGCAGGATCTGCCGACCGCCCCGGAGCGCTACGCCTCCGGGAGCTGATGGCCGGTCAGGATCGCTGACCGCGACCAGCAGACGAACGATCAACCGCACGACCATCAGGAGGGTTCGGTGTCACAGCGCTACCGCATCCGTTGGACCAAGGAGGGGCGAACGCGCTACATCTCTGCGCGCGACCTGACCTCGGTCTGGGAACGGGCGCTGCGCCGTGCCGACCTTCCGATCGCGTACTCCGAGGGCTTCACGCCCCACGCCAAGGTGTCCTTCCCGGACGCCCTGCCCGTCAGCTACGGCTCGACGGGGGAGTACGCGGAACTCACGTTCGCCGCGCCGATCACACCGGAAAGAGACATCGCGCGGCTGTCGTCCACCCTGCCCGCAGGGATGGACATCACGACCTATCTGAAGGTCCCCGACGGCGCGCCCAAACTTGCGCGCATGCTTCGGGCGACCTTGTGGGAGTTGATCTGGCCACCGGTCGATGCGACCGAGTTGACCGAACTCCTGCATCGACGCAGCGACGAACTCATGGCGAGCGTCACCGCCTCTGTGATCCGTCACCGTCCCGACGGTGACCGGACCATCGATGTGCGCCCTGCCCTGCTCAAGATCGCCGCGTCGACGCATCCCACCGCAGGTGGTGATGCGCGCACCGTCCTCCGAGCGGTGCTCCGCAACGACGGTCCGACCGTTCGACCGACCGATCTCCACGCCGCGCTGACGCGCGGGGACATCGCCGAACCCGCGCTCAACCGCCGGGTCTCTCAGGGCGAGGATGTCCCCGAAGGATTGCGCGAGGCGCTCAGTGGAAGGGTCGATCCCTTGGTCCTCGACGTCGACGCGGAGGCTGCCTGACCACGAGTGAGCCCCCACGTGACCAACACCGAGCGCGAACCCGACCAGACGGGTGGCGATGCCACCCCTGCTCCCGACAACGAGACTGGCGCGACGTCCGAGGCTGACGCCGACGAGCGCACCACCACCCGGACCCGGACCCGGACCCGATCACGCGATCGCGGCCGAAGTACCGGCAGCGGTACGTCCAGGTCCACCGGCCAGACCGAGAGCACGACCGACGACGGGGCCACGAGTGGCTCCGCTGACGACCGATCCGCTGACGACCGATCCGCCGATGGATCAGGGGACGGATCCGACGGCGACGGAGGCAAGCGTCGTCGACGTCGAGGTGGCCGCGGTCGCGGTCGAGGCCGCAGCGGCCGGGGCAGCGGGTCATCGGGCGATGCGAAGGGCGGGTCGGACGCGAAGGGCGGGTTGGAC
>JBDNIX010000107.1:0-11351 GCA_041688045.1 Nitriliruptoraceae bacterium | reverse complement strand
GAACGACGTGGTCCGACCGCGGGCCAGCAGGTCGTCGATTCGGGTCACGGGTTTCCTCGCACACGTCTGACAACCAGGCTAGACGGGGTTCGGAGCGGGCTGGTACGCCGCCAGGGTTCGCTGTGGCGTCAGTCCGTCGGAACGAGTTTCATCCGGACGTCGACGGCGACCACGCCCCGACCGTCGGGAAGCACGAACACCGGGTTGAGGTCCAGCTCGGAGATCTCCGGGAGATCCTCGACCATGGCGTTGACGCGGTGCAGCAGGTCCTTGAGGGCGGGGATGTCCGCGGCTGGCGCACCACGATAGCCCCGGAGTTGGGGGGCCATGCGGAGTTGGTCGAGCATGTCGTCGACGTCGTGGTCGGTCAGCGGTGTGATCCGGACGCTGACGTCGCGAAGGAGTTCGACGAGTGTTCCCCCGGCGCCGGTCAGCACGATCGGTCCGAATGACGGGTCGTGCGTCACGCCGACCACCATCTCGATGCCGTCGTCGACCATCTCCTGAACCAGGAAGCTCTGGGCGTGGTCGCCGAGGTCGAGCTCGTTGAGGTGTGCCTGCATGTCGCGGATGGCGGCGGCGACGTCGTCGGGCGAGTCGAGGTTGAGCGCGACGCCCCCGACGTCGGCCTTGTGGATCTCCGTCGTGAGCTTGACCGCGACCGGTCGGCCGATCTGCCGCTGTACCTCTGCGCCCTGCTCCGGAGTCTCCACGATCTGGCCGGTTCCGAGCGTCACGCCGTATGCCTTGAGGATCCTGGCCGCCGTCTCCGCATCTGCCCAGACACCGTCGCCAGTGTCGACTCCGCGCAGTTCGCGATCGACGATGCGGCGTGCGGTGGCGGGATCCAGTCCGTCGGGCAGCACGGGCTCGCCCAGAGGGCGCCGACGCCAGTCCGCGTACCGCACGACCCGGCCGAGCGCGCGGGCCGCCGTCTCCGGAAACGTGAACGACGGGACGCTGCCCGCCGCCAGCGCTCCGGGCTCTGCGCTGGACGACATGAACACCGACACGATCGGGACATGGTCGGGGATGTCGGCGCGAGCGTCGATGAGTGCCTGTTCGACGCCGGGGTTGTCGGTCGCGCCCGCCGGGATGAAGATCATAAAAACGATGTCCACCTCGTCGGCATTGCCGAGGACGCGCAGCGCCCGGCCGTAGGACTCGGGGGATGCCGACGCGATCATGTCCACCGGGTTGCCGATTCCCGCTTCGGGTGGAAGGAATTCGGCCAACTCCTTCTGCGTCCGCTCAGACAGCCTGGGCACGTCCAGACCATTGGATTCCAGGGCATCCGCAGCCAGGATGGCCGGCCCTCCGGCGTTGGTGAGCACCGCGACCTTGCGTCCTGTCGGCAGCCCCTGACTGGCAAGCAGCGTGGCGACGTCGAACATCTCTTCGAGGGTGTCGGTGCGGATGACGCCGGTCTGCTCGAAGAGCGCGCCAACGGCCGTGTCCCCGCTTCCGATGGCGGCGGTGTGCGACGACGCGGCACGCACGCCGGCGGACGTCCGGCCGGACTTGACGGCGACGATGGGCTTGGACCGCGACATCCGCCGGGCGATGCGGGAGAATTTCCGGGGATTCCCGAACGATTCGAGGTACATCAGCACGACATCGGTGTCCGGATCGTCCTCCCAGTACATCAGGAGGTCGTTGCCCGAGATGTCGGCCTTGTTGCCGACGGAAACGAACGTGGCGATCCCGAGGCCAAGGCGGTCCATGTGCTCGATCACCGCCAGCCCCAGCGCTCCGGACTGTGACGACATCGACACCCGGCCCGGCTGCGGGAACGTGCGGGAGAACGTGGCATTCATCCGCACATCGGGCGAGCCGTTGAGCAGACCCATGCAATTCGGGCCGACCAGGCGCAGCCCGTGCCCCCGGGCGCGCTCCAGCAGGTCGTCCTGCCGTGCACGGCCTTCGTCGTTGGTCTCCGCGAAGCCGGCGGTGATCACGCAGACCGCGGCGATCCCCAACTCGCCGGCCTGGTCGATGATGTCGTTGACCAGAGCCGCCGGGACGCAGACCATGACCAGATCGGGAACCTTCGGGCAGTCGGCCAGCGTGAGGTAGGTCGCCACGCCCTGTACATACTCCGCGTTCGGGTTCACCGGATACACCACTCCAGCGAACCCACCTTCGAGCAGGTTGTTCAGCACCAGCCCGCCAATGGCTGTCGCATCCCGGGACGCGCCGACGACCGCGATCCGTTCGGGTCGGAAGAACCGTCCGAGCGCGGCGCGTGCCGCCGACCGATCGGAAGCGTCGATGACGTCGAGGAAGCGGTCCCCAAAAGCCACCTCGAGGTCGGAGCGGACCACACCACCTTCGTCGCGGTCCGACCGGTACTCGAGCCCCAGTTCGCGCACGAGGTTCAGCATCCGCACGTTGTCGGCCAGGATGTCGCCGGTCAGCTGGGTGACGCCCGCTTCGTTCGCGGCGATCGCCACCTGACGGACCAGCGCGGTGCCGATGCCGCGCCCCTGTTCGGCGTCCTCGATGAGGGCGGCGAACTCTGCTTCCTGGGGCACGTCGGGGTCTCGTTCGTATCGGGCGACACCGACGATCCGTTCGTCCTCACCACGGCCGCGCGTGGCCACCACGGCGAACTGGAAGGCGGGATCGAGGTGGGTGAACCGCTGCACCGTCTCCTCGTCCATACGGAACGGACCGAGGAAGCGCCGTCTGCGCGACTCGGCCGACGTGCGTTCCCACATCCCGAGGATGCGGTCGTCGTCGTCCGGCGTGATGGACCGGAGCGTGACGGTCGTGCCGTCGGGTAGAACGTGATCGTGGCGCTGCATGGGCCCTCGGGGATGAACGGGGCGACGGTGGTCACCATCCTCGTTGGTTTCGAGACTATGCGCCACCGGTTTCCGCGACGGCCATCCTGCCCTTGCCGTGCAGCGGCCGGTCGTGGAGAATCGGGGCGCCGGGGTGAGTGCCGACCGACACCCGGACGGAGGTCAGCTGATGGGACGCCCATACGATCGCCTGAGGGCAGGCGCGGAGAGTCGCTTGGAAGCACTCGACGACGCCGAGATCGAAGACCTGCCCGACCCCACGCCGGACGATGCGCCACCGGATCACGTCGGCGACGAGGCGTCGAGCGTGGTGGACCCTGACGACTACGGGGTGCATGTCGACGATCCTGGAGCGGACCTCCTCGATGACGACCTCGATGTGGGTCTGCGGGACGACGGCGAAGCTGATGCGCTGGATGCACTCGCTGAGATGTTCAACGCACGTGACCTCGATGAGTTGATGCAGGTCGTGGCCGCGGACGGGGAGGCGCCGGGGCTCTTGGGCTACGACCGGGCCAATCTGCCGGTCGCGGTCGAGGACCTCTGGCAGCGGCGGCCCACCTGCTGCCTGACGCGTGGCTACCACGCGGATACGCATGTCGGCGTGCTCTGGGAGCACGACGGCACCGCGTGGTGGCGGGTCGCCGCGGTCCACGTGGATGACGTACGCGACGGGCTGATCGGAGTCATCGAATTCTCTGACGACCCGGCGCTGCTCGAACAGTTGGAGGCCGATCCCCCCGACCCGCACGATCTGGAGGAAGGGGCCCGGTGGGCCGAATGGGACGAAGGCGCCGACAGCGAGGACGGCCACAACCACGTCTGACGCCGCCTGGCGGGTGTCAGCGTGCGTTGAAGTACTTCGCCTCCGGGTGGTGCACCACGATCGCTGAGGTGGACTGCTCTGGGTGGAGCATGAATTCGTCCGTGAGCTCGACGCCGATCTGTGATGGGTCGATCAGCTGGAACAGCTTCTCCTGGTCCTCCAGGTCCGGACAGGCGGCGTAGCCGAACGAATACCGCGACCCGCGGTAGCCCTGGCGGAACCAGTCCTGGGGTGTCGACCCGTCGTCGGCGACCATGCCCAACTCTTCGCGCTCACGTCGGTGCCACAACTCCGCCAGCGCTTCGGCCATCTCGACCCCGAATCCGTGGGCGAACAGGTAGTCCTGGTAGCGGTCGTCGGCGAACAGCTGCTGGGCGACGTCGCTGATCCGGCGGCCCATCGTCACGATCTGGACGCCCAGGACATCCACCTCGCCGCTGTCGATGGGGCGGAAGAAGTCGGAGATGCACAGGAATCGGCCGCGCTCCTGACGCGGGAAGCTGAAGCGCACGAGTTCCCGTTCGCGTGGCGCAGCCGGGTCCCACACCACCAGGTCGTCTCCGTCGCCGTTGGCCGGGTAGTAGCCGTAGACGACCTCCGGCGTGACGACCTTCTCGGCCTTGGCCCGCGCCAGCCATTCGCGCAGGACCGGCCGTGCCTTGGCGTCCAGCATCTCCGCGTACCCATCGGGGCCCAGGTCACCGGGGGTGAACCCCCACTGGTTGCGGAACAGCGCGACCTCGTTGAGCAGTGGCGCGACATCGTCCAGCCGGATGCCTCGGACGACCCGCTGGCCCCAGAACGGTGGTGTCGGGATGTCGACGTCAGTGGCAACGGACGACCGGGGACGGCCGGCGGCGTCGCGGACCGGCGGCTGCTCCACGGCCCGTGTCACCTTCGGTTTGCGGCGTGGCTTGTGGGCGGCCAGGTCGTCGGGGACGGTCTGACCCTCCACCCGGGACGTGAGCACGGCCTCCAGGACCCGGAGGCCCTCGAAGGCGTCCTTGCAGTAGAAGACGTCGCCGTGGTACATCGCCCGCAGATCGTCCTCGACGTAGCCGCGTGTCAGCGCCGCGCCGCCCAGCAGCACCGGGACGTGCCCGAGCCCGCGCGCGTTCATCTCCTCGAGGTTTTCCTTCATGATCACGGTGGACTTCACCAGCAGACCCGACATGCCGATCGCATCCGCACCGTGCTCGTCGGCGGCCGCCAGGATCGCATCGATCGACTGCTTGGTCCCGAGGTTGACGACGTTGAACCCGTTGTTGTGCAGGATGATGTCGACCAGGTTCTTGCCGATGTCGTGGACATCACCCTTGACCGTGGCCACCACGAAGGTGCCCTTGGAGGACGCCGAGCCCCCACCGGATTCCTCGATGTACGGCTCGAGGTAGGCGACGGCGGTCTTCATCGCCTCGGCCGACTGCAGCACGAACGGCAGCTGCATCTGCCCGGATGCGAACAGCTCGCCGACGGTGGCCATCCCCTTCAACAGGAACTGGTTGATGACCGCCAACGGTGGATGGGCCACCAGGGCTTCGTCGAGGTCGACGTCGATGCCGTCCTTGTCCCCGTCGACGATGCGCTGCTCCAACCGTTGCTCGACGGGCAGGGCGGCGCGGTCCTCGGTCGAGAGCTTGCTTTCGGTCGCGCCCTCGAACAGTTCCATCAGCCGGTGCAGCGGGTCGTAGTCGGCGGGCGCGGTGCCATCCCTGCCGACGGTGCCGCGCCGGTCATAGATCAGGTCGGTCGCGACCTGGACGTGCTCGTCGGGAATGCGGTGCAGCGGGAGGATCTTGCCGGGATGAACGATCGCGGAATCCAGGCCCCGGTCGGTCGCTTCCTTGAGGAAGGCGGAGTTCAGGACCTGGCGCGCGGCCGCGGACAACCCGAACGACACATTGGAGACGCCGAGGGTCGTCGCGCAGCCGGGGATCGCCGCCTTGACCCGCTCGATCGCATCCAGCGTCGCGGCCGCATCGCCGCGCAGATCCTCCTGGCCGGAGCCGAGGGGAAACGTCAGGCAGTCGAAGATCAGATCGTGCGCCTCCAACCCGAAGTCGTCGATCGCGATCCGGGCGACACGCTCGCAGACCTGGACCTTCCAGTCGGCGGTCCGGGCCTGCCCTTCCTCATCGATCGCCAGCACGACCACCGCGGCGCCATACCGCTTGGCCAGCGGCAACAGGACGTCGGCCTTCACGCGGCCGTCTTCGAGGTTGACCGAGTTGATGATCGCCCGACCCCCGAGCCGGACCAACGCGGTCTCGATGACGTCGACCTGGGTCGAGTCGATCACCAGCGGCAGCGTCGATTGCGTCGCGAACCGGTCGACGATCTGGATCACGTCCGGCACGCCTTCGCGTCCCACGTAGTCGACGCAGACGTCCAGGACGTGTGCGCCTTCACGGGTCTGCGATCTGGCCAGCTGCAGGGCGCCGTCCCAGTCCTCATCGAGCAGGAGTTGCTTGAACGCTCGCGAGCCGTTGGCGTTCGCCCGTTCGCCGATCGCCAGGAATGCGGTGTCCTGCTGGATCGGTACCGCCGAGTACAGCGACGCCAGGCTCGGCCGCCACTCGACCGCGATCACCTCGCGTTGTTCGTCTGGCACGATTTCGCGCGGGTCGCTCAATGCGCCTGCAGCGCCGGGACGCACGGACCCCATCCGGTCGACGGCACGTGGCCGCGGAACCAGGCCGTCGACCGCCGCGGCCACGGCGGCCAGGTGCTCTGGTGTCGTCCCGCAGCAGCCGCCGACGATCGCCACGCCCATGTCGGTGACGAACTCGCGCTGCGCGTCGGCCAGACCCTGCGGGTCCAGCGGATAGACGGTTGCCCCGTCTTCGAGGGAGGGAATCCCGGCGTTTGGGATGACGCTCATGGGGAGACGTGACTGGCGGGAGAGCGTGCGCACGTGCTCGCGCATGTTCTGGGGCCCGGTCGCGCAGTTCATGCCCAGCACGTCGATCGACAGGGGATCGAGCGCGGCGATGGCGGCCAGGGGTTCGGTCCCCAGCAGCATGGTGTTGATGTCCTTCTCGACCGTGAACTGGACCATCAGCGGGACGCGTTCGCCCCGCTCGACGAAGACGTCGTTGGTCGCGGCCACCGTGGCCTTGATCTGGAGCAGGTCGAAGCAGGTTTCGACCAGGATGACGTCGCTGCCACCGTCCAACAGGCCCCGGACCTGCCGCCGGTAGCCCTCCTCCATGAACGGCGTGTCGATGAAGTCCTTGGCCGTCGCGGGATCCTTGCCGAGCGACAGGGTGGGTGAGCGCGTCCCGGGACCGATCGATCCGATCACCCAGCGCGGGTCGCCCGGTGCGGCGAACGCATCGGCCGCCGCCCGCGCGATCGTCGCCGCCTCGCGGTTCAACGACTCGGTCTGGTCGCCCAACCCGTATTCGTCGAGGACCCACGGCGCACCACCGAACGTGTCGGTCTGCACGGCATGCACACCTACCTCGAGGAAGCTGCGGTGGATCCGATCGATGACGTCGGGCCGGGTCTGCACGACGACTTCGTTGCAGCCCTCCAGATCGGCGCCGCCGAAATCGTCGACCGTGAGCTCGGCATTCTGCAGTGACGTGCCCATCCCGCCGTCAAAGACCACGACGCGATCGCGCAACGCCGTCAACAGCGGGTGCGCGTCGATCGGAGGCAGCATCGAGGTCACAGACATCGAGGGTAGGGCACGGGGCGGCGCGACCGGAACCCGCCCGGTTCGCACCACCGACGACGGGGCGCGATACTTCGGCCATGTTCCGCAAGAAGCCCGATCTGCCGGCCGACCTCCATCCTGCATGGTGGTCGTTCGTCGACTGCGCCGAGGTGATCGAAGCCGGTCGGCGCGTCCTGCTCGGCACGCTGCCGACCGGGCGGGTGGAGCCGGCACCCATCGGCGCCGGGACCGACGCGGTGCGCCGGTCGATCGTCGATGCGCGGGCCTGGATGCCGGACTGGCGTCTGGACGTCCTGGAAAGCGACTGGCAGGAGTGCGCGGACGCCCTGGACGCCGCGGAGAAGGCGGCCGACGACGTCGATCAGGTCGCCGCGTCGACCGACGAACTGGAGGAGTTGCTCACGATCCTGCAGGACGTGATCGACCCTCTGGACACGTTCGCGGATGCCGAACGGGCCTGGCGACGGCGCTGGCGCCCGCCGAGGGAGCGCACGGATGCCTGACGACCCGTTGAGCTATGCGGATGCCGGTGTGGACCTGGCGGCGGCCGACCGCAGCGTCGAGTTGCTGTCCGGTGTCCTGCAACGGGCATCCCGCCCGGAGGTGCTCGGCGGAATCGGGGGTTTCGGGGGGCTGTTCGCCCTGGATCCGCGGCGCTACGAGCACCCGGTCCTGGTCAGTTCGACCGACGGCGTGGGCACCAAGGTCGATCTGGCCCGGCAGCTCGGGATCCTGGACACGGTCGGGCAGGATCTGGTCGCGATGGTGGTCGACGACCTGGTGGTCACCGGCGCGGAACCGCTGTTCTTCAACGACTACGTCTCGGTGGGCCGGTTGGACCCGGATCGGGTGGCAGACATCGTGCGTGGCATCGCCGAGGGCTGCGTCACGGCCGGCTGTGCGCTGGTCGGCGGCGAGACGGCTGAGCACCCCGGGTTGCTGGGCGACGATGATTTCGACCTGGCCGGTTTCGGCGTTGGCATCGTCGAACAGGGCGACATCCTGGGACCCGACCGCGTCCGGGCCGGCGACGTGCTCATCGCCATGGCGTCGTCCGGCCCGCACAGCAACGGCTACAGCCTCATCCGTCGCATCATCGACGGGTTCGATCTGGCGGAGCTCCACGGACTGGATCGATCCCTGGGCCAGGAACTCCTCGAACCCACGCGCATCTACGCCAGGGACTGCCTCGCGCTGATCGGGGAGGTCGAGGTGCACGCCCTGTGCCACGTCACCGGTGGGGGGCTCCCGGGCAACCTGCCGCGGGTGCTGCCTCCTGGCCTGGGCGCGACGATCGACACGTCCAGCTGGTCCTGGCCCGCGATCTTCGCCTGGCTGCAGGAGACGGGACCGGTCACGACCGACGAGATGTGGCGAACCTTCAACTGTGGCGTCGGGATGGTCGCGGTAGTTCCCGCAGAGTCGCTCGAGCCCGCCGTGGAACTGCTGGAGGCACGCGGCGTGCCCGCGTGGGAACTGGGGCGGGTCGTGGAGCACACCCTCGAGGGCACCGACGATGCGTCGCGCGTGACGTTCGTCGACGGATAGGCGGGCTGGCCCGTCGCCTATGGCAGCCAGAAGCCCCGCAGGCCGCCGACCGCGGCGATGCGCCGTTCGGCCACACGCGCGGCGGCCTCCTCGGTGGTCACCCCGTCGGTACGTGACACCTCGATGATGCTGCGAAGGGTGTCGGGGATGGCGCGGACGCGGCCTCGCGCCCGGGCGGGCGAGTGGCCGTGCGGATGGAGTTCGTCGGCGACACTGATGACGCCTCCGGAGTTCACCACGTAGTCGGGTGCATAGAGGATGCCGCGGTCGTGCAGGCGCTGGGCGTCCTGGTCGGTGGCGAGCTGATTGTTGGCGCCCCCGCACACCACGGTCGCCTGCAGGGCGGGGATGCTGCGCTGGTTGAGGATGCCGCCGAGCGCGTTGGGCGACACGATGTCGGCGTCGATCTCCAGAATGTCGTCGTCGGCGACCACCTCGACGCCCTTGAGCCCGGCGACGCGGTCGACGGCTCGGGAGGAGATGTCCGCCACGCTGACCTTCGCCCCTTCGTCCACGAGGTGCCCGACCAACCGGGAGCCCACCTTCCCGAGTCCCTGGACCGCCACGTGCCGGGAAGCCAGTGACGCGGTGCCGAAGGCCGCCTCCGCCGCAGCCTGCATCCCGAGGTAGAGCCCGTACGCCGTCAGGACGCCGGAGTCGCCGGACCCTCCTTCGGCTTCGTCCGCACCGGTCACCCACCGGGTCTCGCGCTGGATCAGCGCCATGTCCGCGGGACGTGTGCCGACGTCGCAGGCGGAGATGTAGCGACCGCCGAGGCTCTCGATCACCCGTCCGTACGCGCGGAACAGGGCTTCGCTGCGCAGCGTCGCCGGATCGCCGATGATCACCGCCTTGCCGCCGCCGTGGTCGACGCCGGCACAGGCGTTCTTGTAGGTCATCGCGCGCGACAGGCGCAGGACGTCGGTCAGCGCTTCGTCCTCGGTCGCGTACGCGCGGAACCGCGTGCCGCCCAGTGACGGCCCGAGCCGGGTCGAGTGGATGGCGACGATGCACGTCAGGCCGACGTCCTCGTCACGCGCGAAGACGACCTGCTCGTGGCCGTCGAAGTGACCGAAGGGTCCCGCCACCGCACTGCCTCCCGTCGTGGTCCCGCGCCCGAGACTACGCGGGGAGCCGTGCCGGTGACCGCGGTGTGCGCCGCCCTGAGCGGTGGCCGGATGGTCACCGGCGCGTAGTTGCACCCATGTCATTCGTCTGCGAGGCTGGTGGCCGAGCAGGAGAACAGCGCATGCCTCTCACCCAGGACCCCATGGCCCAAGCGGCCGAAGCGTCGACCGAGCTCGATGAGCGGTCGCGCCGGATTCTCGATTTCGAGCGCGAATGGTGGAAATTCGCCGGCGCCAAGGAACAGGCGATCCGCGAGCGGTTCGACGTCTCGCCGACGCGCTACTACCAACTGGTCAACCGCGTCATCGATGACGAGGTGGCACTCGCGTATGACCCGATGCTGGTCAAGCGGCTGCGTCGTCTGCGCGCGTCACGCCAGCGGCAACGGGCCGCCAAGCGCCTGGGCGCCAACGCGCGCTGACCGGTGGCTGACGCGCAGCACACCTCATCGCAGGACACCAGCTTCCGTCGCTCGCTGCTGCGCAACATCGCGGGTGCGATTGGTCTGGTGGTCCTGGTTGCCGGCGTGTTCGCCGTGCTCGGCATGATCGGGCGCGCGGATGTCGATGATCCCGACCTGGCCATCGACGACGTCCCTGACGACGAGGTCCCCGAAGAAGACCCCTCTGACGGTGATGCCGCGTCTGACGACGGGGATCCGGCGGATGGTGATACGCGGGATCCGGACGGAACCGGGGAGGGGTCTGCGGACGACGCCGGGACAGGTGAGGCGGACACGGGCGAGGCCGCGCCCGACGACGGTGCTCCGGGCGAGGCCGCGCCCAACGACGCGACGCCCGACGACGGTGCGCCGGAGGGCGATGACGCCCCCGAGCCGGACCCCGAGCCCGATCCGCCGGCGCCCACCATCGATCCGGCGGAGATCTCCGTGCAGGTCCTCGATGGCTACCGTCAAGACGGTGGCGCGGCCGCCGATGCGGTCGGTGACCAGCTGCAGGAGGCCGGCTATCGGATCATCGCGCGGAACCCGGCTCTGAACTACTCGGTCACAACGGTTCTGTGGACCGACGGCTTCGAGGCAGAGGCGCGTCAGGTCGCTGCGGAGATCGGCGCAGCCGAGGTGCAGCAGCAGCCGGGCAACCTCTCGACCGACGTCAACGTGCACGTCGTCGTCGGTGCCGACCGGGGCTGAAGGTCACAGCCTTGGTGCGGCGGGCCCCGCCCGCCGTGCGCCTCTAGGGGTTCTGCAGGAGCTGCAGTTTTTCGAGGATCATCCGGCGTCGACGTTCCTCGTCGGCGGCGTCGGTGGCCAACACGTCCTGCAACACCTGGGACAACGCCAGCGGCGAGAACGGCTTGGTGATGTAGTCGGCGGCGCCTTCCGACCAGCCCCGGATCT
>JBDNIX010000106.1:0-5210 GCA_041688045.1 Nitriliruptoraceae bacterium | reverse complement strand
GATCGCGCTGACCAGGCGTTCGCCCTGCAGCTGCCACATGATCTGTTTGAAGCCTTCGTGGAGCGTGCCGAGGAGCGCGTCACCGGGAACGCACACACCGTCGAGGTGCAGCAGCGCCGTGTCCGACGCACGCATCCCGACCTTGTCGAGCGTGGCCGCTACCTCGAATCCGGGGAGGTTGGTGTCCACCAGGAACAACGAGATGCCGCCCCACGGGTCGCTGGCCTCCGCGTCGGCGGTCCGGACCACCATCGTGACGAAATCGGCGCGCGCGCCATTGGTGATGTAGGTCTTGGAGCCATCGATGACCCAGCGCTCGCCATCTGGGCGCGCGCGTGTGCGGATGGCGCGGACGTCGCTGCCGGCATCGGGCTCGCTGATGCCGATCGACGCGACCTTGCTGCCGCGCATGGCGGGAACCAGATAGTCCTGCTTCTGCTGCTCGGAACCGAACTGCAGGATCGGGGGGTTGGCCATGTCGGTCTGCACGCCGATCGCCATGGGTAGCGACCCCGAGCCGCATCGGGACAGTTCCTCGGCGAGGACCACGCTGGACCAGTAGTCGCCACCCTGCCCGCCGTAGGCCTCGGGCACACTCAGGCCAAGCAGGCCGAGCTCGCCCATCCGCGGCCAGACCCAGTCGGCGATCCAGCCGTCGGCGTCCCACTCGCGGGCATGCGGCGCCAGCTCGTCCTCGACGAACCGGCGGATCGATGCCCGTAGCGCGTCGTGCTCCGGGGTGAACGGCGAGGTGCGCACGAGCAGGCTCCCATCGGGGGACCGGAACGATATCAGTCGATCCGTTCCGGACCGACCGCGTCCGGCGGTCAGCCAGACACGTTCGGCCCGGCGCTCGTCAGCGACAGTCGCAGCATCACCCGACGCTCCTCGCTCATGGCCCGGCGGTAGTCGTCCCAGGCATCGTGCTCACCCGACAGTCGCCGGTAGGAGTCCACCAGCAGATCGATCGCGTCCGGTAGCCGGACGATCTCGGCCGTCGCGTCGACCCATCCTCGCGGTAGGTGTGCATGACCGCATGGTGGTGGTCGCCCAGGAAATCTCGGGCTGCATCCAGATCCATGGTTGCTCCATCGCTCCGGCATTCTCAGGTTCGCTGACAGCTCTACCCCTGCTGCAACCGGAACGCCAGGGTCGCGTCCAGGTCGTCGAGCAGCGTGTCCAGCAGTCGCAGGCGGTCCTCCCAGGGCTCGGTGACGAGGACGCGCTGGGCGTCGAACGGGTTCAAGGGGGTGACCACCGCCATCTGCCAGCAGGCCACCTCGGGATCCGCGGACCGTTCGAACGACGCGGGAACGCTGGCGTCGCCCAGTTCGACGGCTTTGGCCAGCACCCGCCGTACCTTGGCTTCCAAGGCGTTCAGAAGCCCCATCGCGTCGTCGCCGATCGGCGGTTCGGGCAACGTGACGACCTCGGCGCGGGGGTAGGGGTCGTCGGGCAGCCAGGACTCCACGCGGAAACGACGGGTCCCGACCGTGATGGCCAACCAACGGCCGTCCTCGAGTTCCTCTGCCTGCAGGACGCGTGCCACCGTGCCGACGTCTGACCGGATGTCTCCACCACCGACCTCGTGACCCCGCGTGATCAGCGTGACCCCGAACTCGCGGTCGCCGTCGAGCACGTCGGTGATCAGTGCCCGGTACCGGGGCTCGAAGATGTGCAACGGCAGCGCCATGTGCGGGAACAGCACGGTCCCCAAGGGGAACAGGGGAAGTTCCGGCACGCGGAGGCCTTTGCGGTCGTAACGACGAAGGGGGTATGAGGGTGACGTTCGCGTTCGAGGAGGGTTCGCCGCCACTGGCGATCCGGGTCGGTCCCTGGTACCCCTCGGGCATGGATACTCTTGATGAAACCACCATCCGCACCGCACTGTCCGACCTGGAAGGTTGGGAATCGACCGGTGACGCAATTCGTCGCGAGGTGACCTTCGACGGTTTCCGCGACGCGATCGACTTCATCGTTCGCGTCGCCGACCTGGCCGACGACGCCGATCACCACCCGGAGTTGCGCAACGTGTACAACCGCGTGGAGGTCGAGCTGACCAGTCACGACGCGGGGGGCGTCACGCAGCGCGACCTGGACCTGGCGGCGGCCATCGACGGTGTCGTCTAGGCATGACGCCCGACGGCGACCCGGCGGATGTCGGCCGCGACATCGCGGCGCTCCTGGGTGGGATCTCTCTGTTCGCGTCGCTCGATCTGGGGCTCCGGCAGGAGGTCGCTACGACCGCTGAGGTGGTGCGCGTTCCGGCCGGGAGCTACCTGTTCCATGCGGGTGAGTCCGGCGATGCGATGTATGCGGTCCGTTCTGGGCGTCTCGAGGTCCAGCGCGCAGGCGATGGCGCACCCATCGGTGTGCTCGGCCCAGGTGCGGCGGTCGGCGAACTGGCGTTGTTGGCCGAGAACGAGCGGACCGCCTCCGTCAAGGCGGTCCGTGACAGCGAACTGATCGGGGTCGATCGTCAGCGCTTCCACCAACTGCTCAGCCGTGACGCAGCATTCGCAGTGGCGCTGACGACCGTCCTGGGTCGACGGCTGGCGGCGACCATGCGTACCGAACAGCAGCCGCCGGTCCGACGCAACGTCGTGTCCGTGGTCGCCCTGTCACCGGGAGTCCCCACCGAGCGGATCGCGGAGGATCTGCGACGTGTGGTCGCAGGATGGCAGACCGTCGAAACGCTGGAGCCGTTGTCGTCGCAGGTCGGCGGAGTCTCCGACGAAGCGGCATGGGGCGCCGCTCTGGATCGTGCCGAGGCAGCCAACGACGTGGTCGTGCTCGCCGCTTCGGACGCCGACGACGTGATGTGGCGCGACTTCTGCCTACGACACGGTGATCGCGTGCTGCTCGTCGTCGATCCCGCAACCAGGTGGACGGGTCCCGTCGATGAACATGCGCAGGGGCGCGATCTGGCGTTCCGTGCCCGCAGGACACCGAATGCGGCGGACGTCCGCCACTGGGTCGCTCGCCTGGCGCCGCAGGCTCGCCACTGGTTGCCGCAGGGTGATGCGTTGAGCGCCGGTATCGAACGTGCGACCCGGCGCATCTTCGGTCGATCGGTGGGTGTCGTGTTCTCCGGCGGTGGAGCGCGCGGTCTGGCCCACATCGGGGTCATGGAAGCGTTGCTGGAGGCGGGCGTGCCCGTCGATCGCTTTGGTGGGACCAGCGTCGGGGCGTTCGTCAGCGCACTGTTCGCCAACGGGCGGTCGGTGGACGAGGTCCGGGAGATCGCCCGGGACGAACTGGCGCAACGACGTCCGTTCGGTGACTACACGTTCCCCCGCAAGGCGTTGATCCGTTCGTATCGGGGCCGACGCATGATGCACCGCGTGTTCGGGGACGTGCAGGTCGAGGAACTGCCCCATGACTGGTTCGGGATCTCCGCCGACCTCATGACGGGCGACACCCTCGTGCATCGCCGCGGCCCACTCCGTGACGTCGTGGCGGCCAGCATGTCCCTGCCGGGCCTGGTGCCTCCCCTGCCGTGGGCGGGACGGTTGCTCGTCGATGGTGGCGTGGTCGACAACCTGCCCGTGCAGTCGATGGCGGACACGCAGGAGGGGCCGGTGATCGCGGTGGAAGTGATGCGTCGATGGCGCGACGAATGGGAACACCGCGTGAGTCGCGCTTCCTCGGCGCGGAAGAGTCTCCGCTCGCTATCGAGGGTTTCCGGTCCCGTCGATCGTCGAGACGATCATGAGTTCCGTGGTGCTCGGCAGTTGGCGCCAGGCCGACATCGCGCGCGACCGTGCCACGTTGATGATCGTGCCGGAACTCCAGGACCACGGCCTGCTCGACTGGAAGCGGATCGACGAGGCCACGGCCAAGGGCGCGCTGGCGACCCGCGAGGCCCTGAGCACCGCCGATCCTTCGGTGCGCGCCCAACTCGGGATCTGAGCACCGCAGCGCTCTGCCGTGGCCGGTCAACGACTAGCGTGCGACGGAGCATCCGGATCGTCGCGAGGGTGTCGTGCAGGAGGTTTGACGATGGGTCGTCACGCAGATCTCGTGCGAAACGCGCTGACACGCACGGGCGAGGTGTTCCCTGCAGACACGATCCAGGTGGGAATCCTGCGACGGGGCGTGCTGGACCTCGATGGCGGCGCCAAGCCGGGCAAAGAGGTGTGGAACCTCATCGCCGCAGCCATCCGAGACCGGCAGTTGGTGCAGGCGCAGGCCGCTGATCGTGCCCTGATCGTGGTCCCGCTGGAGGTTTCCGGCGAGATCGCTGGTGTCGTGCTCGCCGAGCGCCCGAACGGCTCCTTTTCGTCCGTCGACCGGCGCTTGCTGGACCTGCTTGCCGGCCATGTCGCCCTCGAACTCGACAACACGCGTCTGTATCGGCAACTGGATACGCTGCTGCATCAGTTCATGCCCGACGAGGTCGCACAGCAGGTGATCGCGGATCCCGACCAGGCGGCGCTCGGGGGCAGCATCCGAGACGTAAGGAGCCTCCGCAAAATAACATGGTTGTAGTTTGTCAGTCGGGTGGGGGCCGGTTGGGGGCGATCGTGTAGTTCCATTCGCCGTGGAAGTCGTGGGCGGTGACGGGTAGCGCTTGGACCTGTTGTTTGGTGATCTTGATGCCCAGCGGGTAGCGGTCCTGGTCGAGCTCGGCGGTGACTTTCAGGCCGGTGCGGGTGGTGGTCGCGCCGATGAGGTTGACCACGACCTCGTGGCTGGTCAGCGGTCGGCCACGCCAGTTGGCGGTGATCGCGGAGAACAGGCGGTGTTCGATCTTGTTCCACTTCGAGGTTCCGGGTGGGAAGTGGCACACGGTGATGTCAAGGCCGGCTTGGTCGGCGAAGCGGGCGAGCTCGACCTTCCATAGCCTGGTGCGGTAGCTGTTGGATCCGCCCGAGTCGGCGGTGATCAGCAGCCGGGTCGCATCCGGGTAGGCGAGCGAGCCCATCTGCTGCCACCAGCGTCGGATGGTGCAGACCGCGAAGCTTGCGGTGTCGCGATCGTCACCCACCGAAACCCAGGCCTGGTTGGCTGCGATGTCGTAGACCCCGTAGGGACAAGCCTTGCCGATCTCAGGGTCGGGGAAGTCGTGGGTGTCGACCTCGACCGGGGAGCCCTTGGGCTGCCACTCGCGGCCGCCGTTGGCCTTGCGGCCCACCAGCTCCTTGTTCTTCGCGTCCACCGAGATCACCGGCTGGCCCGCCGACAGATGTTCGGCGACCTGCTGCGAG
>JBDNIX010000105.1:0-3218 GCA_041688045.1 Nitriliruptoraceae bacterium | reverse complement strand
TGACGGCTATCGGAGGTCGGTCGGTGGAGGGGTAGGTGAACGCCGGCCGAACTGACGGTGGCGTCCGCGGTCGCTTACGGCCGGACGATCGGAACGTGTGCAGGGATCGGCCGGAGTTCCACGCCACGGTCCGCCAGCAGGATCTCGGCGTGGGCACGGTCGAGCGGCGCGACGTGGGTGGTCATCCCGGCCGGTGCCCGCCGGTGCAGCCCGGCCTTGCCGAACAGCGCCCTTCCCGGGTTCAGGCCGGCCGGGTCGCCGCGCAGCAGGTACCGAAGCGACCTCCATCCGGCGCGACGCAGCGCCGCAGCCCACCGGCGCGGTGTCGCGTAGTCCAAGATCGTGTGGATCTCGCCGTTGATGCCGAACCCGGCCGCCCCGGGAGCAGCCACGTCTGCGCAGCGCGGCATCATGCGTACCGCGACGGTCGCGTGGAACAGTTCGGCGAGCCGTTCGGCCACCACGACCTTGGTCCGGGTCCGCAGCAGCTTCTCGACAAGGGCTCCGTCCAGGGTCTCGGCCAGGTAGCACGTGCCGTCCGGCGCGGACAGGTCGAACCGGCCGCCCGGTTGGCCGTCAGGTGTCGACGAGAACCACCACGTGCCCGACCATTCCGACAGCCGATGCAGTTCTCGGGGTGCCGCGGCTTCGGGGAACCCGTCGAGATCCGTCTTGCCCGTCGGCGGGTCTGCAAGCCCCGACGGTGGTGTCAGCTCGCTCACGGGCTCACGGCGACCGCTACGGCGGCTACGCGCTCGTCGACACCGAGTGCCTCACGCACCTCCGCAGCAGCGGCCAGCACACCGTCGCGATGGCCGGCCTCGAGTAGCTCCACTGGCGCGCGGCCACCCAGCTCGTCGTCCGCCGCCGTAAGCCACGCGGCGATGGTCCAGCCCGACACGGGCCGGTCCGGATCGAAACCTGCTGCTGCCAGCACTGCCGGCAACATCCTGAGCACGCCCGGCCGGAACTGCCATAGGGGGTACACGATCCGGTCTCGCGCGGTGCCGCCCGACAGCAGTTGCAATCCGAGGAGCCGACCATCGCGCAGCCGCTGCGAAACCGCCTGCTTCGACACGCCACCAAGTGCCACACGTGCACCCGCCGTGTCGGTGAACGGGCCAGCATCGTCCGCCCAAGCCTGCCCGGCTGCGGTGATTGCTGCAGCGTGGCGTCCGGCCGCTTCCGGGTCGACCTCGGGCACGCCATGCTCGGTCAGGTGATCGAGCAGCTGACGTCGGTACGCCGCCGCCGACCGCGTCGCGTAGTCGCCGGGCGACAACGTGGTAGCCATGCGGAGAAACTACCAAGTCAACCCGGTCAAGTAAAGGCGGTCAAGGTACGTGGCGCGCAAGGGGCATTGGGGACCGCCCGATGTTCAGTGAGGCAACGAACGTCCGGCCGTGAAGGTCGGATGTCCGACAAGCTCAACGAGCTCGTAGCAACGGCCGCCTGAGAGCCGGCTCAGTTGCCGGACGTCCCCGCAACACGGTCCTTGGCCGAAGAACCGAAGCGCCTCCCGTCCCGGCTCTTCGCCGCAAGGTCCGTCGTTGGCATCGAAGCGCAGGCCGATCCTGATGCACACGGTCGGTGGTTCCGGGACCGAGCTACTACGGCGGTGGTGCATGATCGGCGTGAGGTCCGGCAGGGCAGAGACCCATGCCGGCGCGGGTCGCGGGTTGGGTGCGCTTGTTCGCCAGGGCTTGGCGGCGAGCGCGACGGCGTATCCTTGCGTCGGTGTCCTGTGGACGGATGTGCGCCCCGCAACGAGGAGTCGGGACTTGATGGACCATCTCCAGGGGTTGCGTGTCGAGGTGGAGCGTGTCCGTGCTGCGGTTGACGATCTCGATGCCCCGGTACCCGCCTGTCCTGACTGGCGGGTTCGCGACCTCGTTCACCACCTGGGCAGCGTGCACCGCCGTTTCCGACGCGTCGCCGACGAGGGCTGGATGCAGCGGCCACCGGAACCGGACGTTGACGACCGGCCAGCTGCCGACGACGACCGGGTCGTGGCCTGGGCCCAGAAGCAGGCCGATCTGCTCCTCGGCGCGTTGACGCGGCTCGATCCCCAGGCGCCGCGCTGGAACTTCTCACCGGGCCCGCAGCTCGGAGCGTTCATCCCGAGGCGAATGCACCACGAGACTGCCATGCACAGGTGGGACCTCCAGGGTGCGCAGGGATTCCCGGGGACGTTCGACGACGAGGTCGCATCGGACGGCGTCCGCGAGTACCTGGAGGTCTTCCTGCCACGGTCAGGCCGGTGGACCGGTGCGCCGGCAGTGGTGCACACGCTGGTGGTTGACGGTCCGAGCCTCGAGCTTGAGCTGTCCACCGGCGCATGGCCGGTCGTGCGCGACGACCCGCAACGGGACCCCGATGCGGTCGTGGCTGGGACGCCGGATCGCCTACTGCTTGCCTGGTGGGACCGCGAGCCGCTCTCGGCGTTGCGGCGTGCGGGCAACCCGTCGGTGATCGACAAGGTCCGACAGTTCGCCCACAGCTGAGCACACGTCGCTGGATTCGGGACACCTCTAGGGGCGTGAGCGGTTGACCTCCGCCGTCACCCTGCGGGGCGCGCCGCTCTTGTGGGCACGCCCCGCCCGTTCACCGTGGCGGGAGTGTCACCAGCCCAGTGCCCGGACCAGGAAGGTCGCCATCTGTCCGCGGGTCACCGGTGCACCCGGGCGGAAGCTTCCGTCCGGATATCCGCCGGTGACCCCGGCTTCGACGAGTGCGGCGATCGCCTCGCCGTGTACGGAGCCCGCCGTGTCGGTGAACCCGCCCGGCCCCGGGGTGGGTGTGCCCGGCTGACCGTCCCCGCTTGCCGACGCAGGGCTCCAGTACGGATCCGTGCCTCCCGGGACGACCAGACGCGCACTCTCGAAGGCCGACTCACAACCGCTGTCGAAGCCGTCGGCCATGTAGATGCCCCACTCGTCGATCGAGGTGAACTGATCCCACACCAGCGCATCGCCGTCCGGCGACCACGACGGCGAATCCAGTCCCTCGGGTATTGCGTCAGACGAGCGAGAAACGGCGGGTTTGCTGATGATGAGGCACCGGAATGGGTTCGTGAACCCAGCCGTCTGCACCGTCTGACCTGCACGTTCGCACGACGAACCCGTTGGATGCATGTTCCTGCCGTTCGACGGTCGCGGCAATCAGGTCCGAAGGCAGGGACGACACCGGATGATCTGGCGGGTGCTGCGCACCTCGAG
>JBDNIX010000104.1:0-2646 GCA_041688045.1 Nitriliruptoraceae bacterium | reverse complement strand
GGATCTGCTCATCGAGCGGGATCTCCGATAGTGCAGCGTCACGGGTGGTTGTACGGCTGTAGTTGCGGCGGGCGTGCAGGCGCTGGATCTGGCGGCTGGCGACACGCCCCCGTTGGATGTCGAGGACGAAGGTGAGTGCTCCCCAGCGGTTGGTCTGGGTCGGTGTGCTCACGGTTGCGAAGACGCGTCCCTTCGCGCTGTGGCGCAGGTGGACGGGGCCGAGCTCGCTGTCGCGGGCGGCGCCGCCGGGCAGTGGCTGCTCGGCTCGGCAAAGGCGACGCCAGGCGTAGTGCGCTTGGGGGTCCATCCGCTGTCCGAGCATCTCGGGGTCGCGCAGGCCCCGTTCGATCTCGAGGTGGAGTGCGGCGAGCCCCCGCACGATCCTGGTCAGCTGCTCGTCGCTGAGTTCGCGGGTCATCGTGACACCGCCGCGGTCCGCGGCTTGCGGGTCTGCTCAGCGGCACGGTTGGCGGCCGCGTCGAGCGCGAGGTCGAGCCGGTCGGGTGGCAGCACCGTGCGGGACACCTGGCCGACACGCTGCTGCAGGGCGGTGAACCGATCGATGTCGCCGCGGATCCACCCGGCGATGTAGCCGGCCGAGTGGGTGGTCAGATCGAGGCCGAACCGGGCCGAAATGACGTGCGCGACTCCCTCGGCGACGGCTTCGCAGTCGGGTCGGTTGTGTGCGTAGTAGCGGCGGTCGCCGGTGATCTCGGCCCGGATGAGTTCGGGGTCCTGTCGGTGTGCGAGCTCGTGGGCGAGCGTCGCGGACCGTTCACCGGCGCTGTTCGACGACGCGAGCACGATCCGGTCCGCTCCACGCTCGTAGTAGCCGTAGAGCCCGGCTGGCAGTTCTCGGGTCTCGACGGTGACGCCCTGTGCGGTGCACCAGCCGTCGAGGTGGTCGACGAGCTTCCGGGGCGCGTCGGCGGGGGCGGGGCGGCCGAGCTCAGGCAGGGGCTCCCCGTCGGTCGAGGAGACGTCGAAGACGTGGCCGATGCCAAACGAGGTGCGCTTGTCGAGCCGGGCACGCTCAGCGTCGATGCGGGGCGGGCGGACCCGCTGCCCGGTGGTCTTCTCCACCCAGAACGGCTTGGGGTGCAAGACCATGATGCCGGTCTCGCCCTTGCGGACCTGCCGGCCGAGCTGCTGCCAGGTCCGGTAAGACGCCACTTTCGTGGCCTGGGGGGCCTGTGCGACGATCCAGGCGGCGTTAGTGGGGCTGTATCGATGGAACGACGCCATCTTGGTGAACCAGGCGGCGTACTCGCCCGAGTCGATGATCCGTTTGATCTCGGTTTCGAGGAGCTCTTGCACCGCGGCGCGCCGTTCGTCGACGCTCTGGGCTGTGCGGGGACGGCTCATGCGGCGACCGCCGCGAGCTGATCGGCCAGAGCGCGTGCGGCCGTGCCGGGTGGGAGATGGCGCAGGTCCAACGGCACGGACGCGAGCGACCAGGTCCGCCACGTCAGCCCGGCCGACGAGGGGGACGGACCGGTCAACGCACCGAGGTCGAGGCTGAGCTGGCGGGGCTCGCCGGCTGGCAGACAGCCGGGGTCAGCGTCGAGCAGGAGCGGGTGGTAGTGGCGGGTGCCGTCCTCGGTCCAGGCGAGTACGCCGTGGATCCGGTCGGGACGGTGGGTGGCCGGGTGCAGTTCGGCGAGGACCGCGAGGTGCACCGTGCTCGGCTGGTCGGCGGTCATCATGCGACCGTCCGCATGAACGGGGCCAGCTGGGGTTGGAGGCGATGTCGTGCCCGGGTGACACGTTGACGCAGCGCCGCGTGGCTGAGCCCGTGCTCGGCGGCGACCGTTTCCAGTGGCTGGCGGTCGGCCAGAGCTCGCAGCCCGTCGCGTGTTGGGCCGTCCAGCCGGCCGAGCATGTCCGCCAGTGCGGCGGACAGCTCGGTGTGAACGTCCCGGTTGTCGGGGTCTGGGGGGAGGTGGATGTACAGGCGTGTCGGGTCGGTGAGCTCTTCACGGTTTTGGCGGTCGATGTGCCGGCGGACCTGAACGCTCATCCGGGCTGACAGCCGTTGCGCGACCGTGCTTCGCAGCCACCGTCCCTCGGCGGGGTCGACCCGGTGCAGGGTCGTGTGCAGCACCTCGAGCGCGGCCGCGCCCCATTCCGTGGGGTCGTCGCGCAGCAGCGCCCGGCCTCGGGCGATCAGCAGCGGCCGGTGGCTGGTCGCTAGC
Source organism: Nitriliruptoraceae bacterium (assembly GCA_041688045.1). Classification (GTDB taxonomy): domain Bacteria; phylum Actinomycetota; class Nitriliruptoria; order Nitriliruptorales; family Nitriliruptoraceae; genus CSSed11-175R1. Next base: position 451 of record JBDNIX010000104.1, on the reverse strand, counting down.
CAGGCGAACGCGACTTCGTCGTCGGCGACCGCGGCTTCGACGAGCTGCCGGTAGTGGGTGCTGGTGGCGTTGGGACGTTCGATCTTCGACTGCAACCGGGTGACCCCGAGCAGCCGTCGTGCCTCGTGGTCGCGGTCGGCTTCGCTGAGCTGGGTCCAACGGCGGGTGACCTCGCCGTAGGGGGCGGGCGTGTCGTCGTTCATCGGTCGTGCTCCGTGAGGGGAGCCCGACCGTCCGAGACGCCTGTTGCCGATCGGATACCGCCGTGATGCCGGAGGCGTTGCTGCACAGCCCGTGGTCGTGCGCTCGGCGTTGCTGTGCCGTTGCTGTCCCGGCAAGGAGCCCTGCGACCCGTTGCGAAACCGTTGCTGAGGGCCCGTTCGAGCCACTTCCGGGGCTTGCGATCGATCGGCGCGACAAGTGCGCGGGACGCGCGGTCAGCACCTCGGTG
>JBDNIX010000103.1:0-4025 GCA_041688045.1 Nitriliruptoraceae bacterium | reverse complement strand
CAAGGAGATGGCCGAGCACGTCAGCTTCTCGGTCGCCACCGACGTGGCCGTGTACTTCGCCGACCCACACGCACCCTGGCAGCGCGGCACCAACGAGAACACCAACGGACTGCTCCGTCAGTACCTACCCCGCAGCCTCGACTTCGCCACCGTCACCGACGCCCGACTCGACACCATCGCCGCCGAGCTCAACGAACGTCCTCGCCAAACGCTCGTCTGGATGACACCATCAGAGAAGGTCAACGTGCTCGTAGCAGGCCGCCTGAGCGCGGGGATTGACATTCCCACCGTCTTGCGCGACCCGCACGAGGTCCGCCGGGCGCAACCCTAGGCACGCTGAAGGTGCGCCACGCTCGACCGCGGCGATGAGTGACGCGATGGTCTCTGCAGACGCCAGCGGGTTGGCCGCCTGATGTACGACCACGGTGCCAGAGTCGTCGGGGATCGCCGCGAGACCTGCACGGTGCGGTCGCACGACACCACGGCACTCGCGACGACCAGGTCAACCAGACGATGCCCCGCCGCAACGACGAACTGCTTCTGCGCGCCGAACCTCTGACCGCTGCCGGCTGCGACGACGAAGGCCCAGCGCATCTGCCCTACAGGCTACAGTCCGTGTACCGCTGACCGTTGACGTGGGTGAGCTGGCCTTCGCTGCCGAACCTCGCCGTCAGGTCGTGCCACTGGCTACCGAACTGGTAGTAGACGACATGGTCACCGACCTGACCCCCTGTTCGGTCGCTGGCGCACGTGCCCGTCCGTGACCAGAGCGAAGCGTCGGTTCCAGCGGCACCGAGTTGGATGACCACCCCGTCGGGCCGCTGCAGCACGATCTGCGTCGCATCCTGCGGTGCCCGGATTGTCCCGTTCGTGACGATCGGGATCCGCCAGAACCCGCTCACTGCCTCCACCTGCGACGGCGAGGTTGTGGTGGCTGTGGAGGTTTCCGGCACGGTGCCGGTGCGGTACAGAGGGAAGTCGATGTCTCCATCGGAGCCACGCACGGTCTGCTGGTAGGGCAGATAGTTATCCTCGTTGATGGTCAAGGTGTAGTTCACGTTGCCGAGGAGCGTGAGGCGGAAGGCGCCTTGTGCATCGGTCGTCACCTCGCGGATGGGGCCCCGGTCCACGGCGATCGTGACACCGTCGAGCCGTGGTCCGATCTGTCCTGGGGCGGCATCGGTGGCGTCGTGGACCACGCCGGTGACCGTAACGCCCTGTAGGTCGGCGATGCCCGCATCCGCCAGCCCTCCTAGGAGCCGAGCGACGATGGTGGCGGTCTGCGCCCGGTTGATCGGCGCACCCGGATCGAACCGGTCCGCGGTCACCCCGAGCAGGATCTGTGCTTCAGCCAAACGGTTGATGTTGTCGGCATGCACGTTGCTGGGTGGAACGTCATCGAACGCCTGGCTCGTGACGCTCGGCAGCGGGTCCAGCCCGTCAGCCTGGTCGGCGATCTGATCGAGCAGACGCATCGCCACGGAGGCAAACTGCGCCCGAGTGATGTCCAACCCGGGGCCATAGGTCTCGTCACCGAAGCCCTCGAGCACCGGCGGGTCGAAGTTGGCGAGTCGCTCGATGTTCGCTGCGTGCGTGGTGCCGGCAACATCGACGAACGCATCGACGTTGCGTTCCGGCACAGTCACTTCGTCCAGGAGCTCGTACAGGCGCATCACGAACGAAGCCGTCTGACCTCGCGTGACCGGGTCGGCTGCGCCGAAGTTCGTGGCGGTCTTACCTGTAGCGATCGCGAACCGCACCAGGCAGTTGATCGCATCGGCGTGGACCCCGCCGACATCGGTGAAGCCGGCGTCGGGAGCTGGCTCAGGGCACGCCTGTTCGACGCTGTAGGTGGGCTGCTCAGCATGCGCCGCGGTGGCGGGCAACAGCACGCCCAGAACGAGCAGCAGCGCGAGAAGGCCGCCGACCCAGCGCTCATGGATCACGTGAGACGCAGACATAGATAGGCCTCCTTGCTCGTTGTGTGGTTCCCCAGATCCCTGCGGGTGCGACGGACGCTACGACCGCGGTGAACGGTCAGGCATCGACCCGTTCGCTCGCGTCAGCACGGCGTCGTCGGAGCACCAGCGAGCCGCCGAGCAGCAAGAAGGCGGCGATGCCGCCGAGCATCAGCAGATCTTGGCCCGTGCGCGGCAGGCGACTCTCGTCCGCGACGGCTTCACCCTCGTCATCCTGGCCGGCCTCGGCACTCGTCCCGATCGTCACGCCGTCGGTGGCCGTGCCGGAAACCTCCCCGGCCACAGCAACCACCAGACGTTGGCCAGCGGTGCCGTCTGGAACGGTGAAGCCGAAGGCGGCTTCGCCAGCGGCGGTGGCGCTCAACACCTCGGAGTAGAACTCGATGTCGTCGACCGAAGCCGAAGCCGTCAGCGTCTCACCCTCCCCCGCGCCTACCACGCTGCAGGTCACCGACTCGCCGGCGCCGGCGAAGGTGCAAGAGACCCCGAAATCCTGGGCCGGCGGATATTGCGCCAATGCCGCAGTTGACGTGATCGCCACTGCCGCCAGGGCCGTCATGGCGATACACGCCATCGAGCGAACACGAACCAACATCGATACCCCTTCACCGCGCAAGATCGCGATCGGCTGCCTGACTTACGAGGTCGGCTGACCCAACCTCGGACTCCACCCTACACGATGTATGCGGGTTTGCCGAGGAACCCATCGCCGGTGAACATTCCGTGTGGAGAAGCTGTCGGAGTAGTTGTCAGGCGCCGAACTCTTGGCCTAGGGTCCCCGCCCCGTCGCGGGTTTCGAGAGTGGACCGCGCGGGTCCAACGGGCCACACCGATCTGCGGGGCTACTGCATGAAGCACGTCGTCGACATCATCATGGGGGCCATCCTGGCGCTTGTCCTGCTCCCGGTCATTGCGGGGCTTGCTGCGGTCGGGGCGGTCATGTGGCGCGCCAATCCCTTCTTCGTGCAGGAACGCGTGGGCCACCATGGACAGACCTTTCGCCTCTGGAAACTGCGCTCTCTCCCGCTGGATACCCCTGCCTACACCGACAAGTACAGTCTGGAGCAGGTCCCCGTACCCCGCTACGGACGCTTCCTACGTCGGCTACACCTCGACGAGTTGCCGCAGATCTTCCACGTCATCAGCCGCAAGATGAGCCTTGTCGGGCCGCGGCCGGAGATGCGGTTCCTTCACGAGCAGATGCCGGCAGACTTCGCCGCTCTGCGCGTCAGCGTGCGGCCGGGCGTGACCGGCCTCTGGCAGATCAGCCCCGGTCTCAGCGGATTGATCGTCGAGACACCTGAGTACGACCGCGCCTACGTCCAAGCTCACAGCCTCCGCCTGGATGCCTGGATCCTGTATCGAACGGCGCTGACCACCTTCGGGGCCAAGCCCGTCGGCATCGCGCAGATCCCCGCCCGGGTCCTGCCCTCGGAGGGCCGGGACCTCGAGATGGCCATGCCTGAGGGTGTGAGGATCGACAACACCGATGCAGACAACGCGGTCTCAGCAACCTGACGACGTGCGGATCCTCGTGGTCTGCACGGCGAACGTGGCCCGCAGCCCGCTTGCCGCGGCCATGCTCGACGCGTCGCTGTCAGAGAGCGGGTTGACGGTTGGAAGCGCCGGCACCCATGCCCGTCCCGGTCACCCGGCCGCCGCAGCGACGCAACATCTGGGACGTCAGCGTGGTTTGGATCTCAGCGAGCATCGTTCCCGTGCTGTCTCTGAGGACCTGATCCGAGGATCGCACCTGATCCTGACCATGGCGGAGGCGCACCGCGACCGGTGCGCGACGCTCGTCGCCGGCGCCGGGGCGAAGGTGTTCACACTCCACGAGTTCGTGCACCTTGTGCAGGAGGTGGATCTCGCGTCAGCGCCGGTCGAACCGTCACTCCGACTCAGTTGGGTGGTCGCGCGAGCACACCGGTCGCGACCGACCACGCCGCTGGGCTCTGGCCCGCGGGAGGTCTCGGATCCCATCCAGCGTCCGTGGCCATCTTGGGTCGAGATGGATGCCACCGTGGACGGGCTCTGTGCGTCGGT
>JBDNIX010000102.1:0-10436 GCA_041688045.1 Nitriliruptoraceae bacterium | reverse complement strand
CGCCCCGGCCATGCACACCGAGATGTGGCTGCACCCCGCAACCCAACACAACGTCGAGGTACTGCGTTCGCGCGGTGTCACGATCATCGGACCGGCGGACGGGCCACTCATGGGCGGGGATTCGGGACCCGGACGTGTGGTGGAACCCGACGAGGCCATCGCGGCGCTGCAGACGGCGCTGACCAGCGCAGACGGCGCCGGTCACCCCACCGACGACCTCGCCGGCACGACCGTCGTCGTCACCGCTGGCGGCACCCGCGAACCGATCGACCCCGTGCGGTTTCTCGGCAACCGGTCGTCGGGCCGGATGGGCTTCGCGCTTGCGGCCGAGGCGGCCCGCCGCGGCGCAAGCGTGGAACTGATCGCCGCGTCGGCCGCACTGCCAACGCCCGTCGGCGTCACCCGTACGGACGTCGTCACGGCGCTTCAGATGCGCGACGCGGTGCTCGCCCGGGTGGCGTCCGCGGACGTGATCATCAAGGCGGCGGCCGTGGCGGACTTCCGCCCGTCCGAGCCGGCCACCTCGAAGCTGAAGAAGGACGCGGGGGCGCCCGTGATCGAACTGGTCGCCAACCCCGACATCCTCGCGGAACTGGGTGCCGAACGAGGCAATGCACGGCGCCCGGTGCTGGTGGGGTTCGCCGCGGAGACCGACGACGTGGAGGCGAACGGTCGCGCCAAGCTCAAGCGCAAGGGCGCCGATCTGCTGGTGGTCAACGACGTCAGCGACCCGCAGGCAGGGTTCGAGGTCGACACCAACCAGGTCATCATCCTGGATCGCGACGGCGGCCGACGCGAGGTCGCGCTGACCAGCAAGGCCGAGGTCGCCCGTGAGATCGTCGACGTCGTGGCCGCACGACTCGGTCGCTGACCCCGTTTCCCCGATTGAGGAGACTCCCGGGCGTGCCGAGTCACTAGGCTCGCGCCCGTGTACCGACCCCGGACGAGGGTCATGCCCGCAGCCCGGGCGCGGCCCGACCTTTCGCCGGGCCGCTGCCCGATCTCTCGCCGGGCCGCTGCCCGATCTCTCGTAGGAGCCATCGTGACACGTCGCACCCTGTTCACCTCGGAATCCGTCACTGAGGGCCACCCGGACAAGCTCGCGGATCAGATCTCGGACGCGATCCTGGACGTCATCCTGGCCGACGACCCCGACGGACGTGTCGCCTGCGAGACTCTCGTGACCACCGGACAGGTGATGGTCGTCGGCGAGATCTCGACCAAGACCTACGTCGACATCCCCCGTGTGGTGCGCGACACGATCCTGGCGGTTGGCTACGACTCGCACGATGTCGGGTTCGACGGCAACACCTGCGGCGTCTCCGTGGCGATCGACGAACAGTCGGCCGACATCGCCCAGGGCGTGAACACCGCCTATGAGTCCCGCATGGGGGGCGACAATGACCCCTATGACATCCAGGGTGCCGGCGACCAGGGGATGATGTTCGGATACGCCACCGACGAGACCTCGTCGCTGATGCCACTGCCCATCCACCTCGCCCACCGGATGGCCCAGCAGCTGACCGAGGTCCGCAAGACCGGCCAGGTTCCCTACCTGCGCCCCGACGGCAAGACCCAGGTCACGATCGCCTACGACGACGGTGTGCCCAAGGCGGTCACCGCGGTGGTGCTCTCCACGCAGCACCGCGCGGAGATCGACCTGGAAACGTTGCTCCGTCCCGACATCGAGGAGCATGTCATCCGTCCTCTGCTGCCGGAGGACGTGGACACCTCGGAGGTCAAGATCTACGTCAACCCGACCGGGCGCTTCGAGCTCGGCGGTCCGGTCGCCGATGCCGGCCTGACCGGCCGCAAGATCATCGTCGACACCTACGGGGGCATGGCCCGGCACGGCGGTGGCGCGTTCTCCGGCAAGGACCCGTCCAAGGTCGACCGCTCGGGGGCCTACGCGACGCGGTGGGTCGCGAAGAACATCGTGGCAGCGGGGTTGGCGAAGAAGGTCGAGTTGCAGGTCGCCTACGCGATCGGCGTGTCGACCCCGGTGTCGCTGAGCCTCGACACCTTCGGGACCGAGACCGCCGATCCCGACCACATCCTGAAGGGCGTCGAGCAGGTCTTCGACCTGCGCCCGGCGGCGATCGTGGATGCGTTGGACCTGCGCCGTCCCGGCTACCGGCAGACCGCCGCCTACGGCCACTTCGGGCGGGACGGCGACCGCTTCACCTGGGAACGCACCGACCGGGCGGACGCCCTGCGCGACGCCGTCGGCGCATAGGCGCGACCGCGGTGCCCGACGCGCGCATCGCCCGTGTGGTCGTCGAGGTGGAACCCCTCCACCTCGATCGGCCGTTCGACTACCTCGTGCCCGAGGACGTCGAGGTGGTGCCGGGGCAACGGGTGCAGGTCAGCTTCTCAGGTCGCATCGTCCGGGGGCTGGTGGTGTCGACCGCGGACACCTCGGATGTCGAACCGTCGAAGCTCCGGGCCCTGAAGCGGGTCCTTGGTGAGCACGTGTGGGTCCGTCCCCACGAACTCGAGGTCCTGCAGTGGGCGGCGGACCGGTACGGCGCCCCGCTGGCCGATGTGGTGCGCCACGCGCTGCCGAACCGGACCGTCGACGTCGAGCGGCGGGCCGCTGCTGCCGGATGGTTCCCGCCGGGAGCGGGACGACGTGCCAGCTCGGATCCCCCGCCGTCGGCCGAGGAACTGAAGGTGGCGTGGGCGGTCTACGCGGAGACGGGCGCACGCCTGTTGGCGGACGTGACCGATGGCAGCGGGTCGTTCCTGTGGCGGCCGTTGCCGGGGGAGGACGTGGCGGCGCGGCTGGCGGAGTTGGCGCAGCTGTGCCTGGCGGGGGACCGGGACGTGCTGGTGATCGTGCCGGACCCGTTCTCGCCGGTGGCGGACGCGGTCGTGCGCGCGGCGGGGGATCTGGCGGTGGATCTACGCGGCGGGCCGTCCGCACGGGTGCAGTACCGCTGCTGGTTGGAGGCTCGGTGTGGCCAGGCGCGGGTCGTGGTGGGCCAGCGCGGCGCGGCCTTCGTGCCGTTGGACAAGCTGGGGCTGGCGGTCGTGCTGGACGAGGCCAACCCGGTGCACAAGGAACGCAGCAGCCCCCGGCACCACGTCCGTGAGGTCGTGCTCGAGCGGGCGCGACGGGCCGGCGGCGTGGGCCTGGCCGTCGGGACCGTGCCATCCGCGGTCGCGTGGCGCCTGCTGCGGGAACACCGTCTGACGCCGGTCCGCGCGACCCCCGACGCGGAGCGCAAGGCCCGGCCCCGCGTGACGGTGGTCAGCTGGCAGGACCAGCCGCGCACCCGCCTGTCGCGCGACGCGATCCGGGCGTTGCGCACGGCCACCCGCGCTGGTGCCTACGGCGTGGTACTGGCGGCTCGGAAGGGCGAGGGTCGCGTGCTGGTCTGCAAGGCCTGCGGCGAACGCATGGCCTGTCCGACCTGCACGTCGTCACTGGCCCGCAGCGGCCAGGGGGTCCGCTGCGAAGGCTGCGGCTGGAGCCAGCAGCGGGTTCCAGCGTGTCCGGTGTGCCGCAAGACCGGGGTCGTGCCCCTGGCGGCGGGAGCGACCTGGCTGGGCGGCGAGCTGTCGCGGTCCATGGAGGCCCCGGTCGCGGTCCTGGAGGGGTACGCGCAGACACCACCGCCGCCACCGGCCGTGCTGGTCACCACCCGTGGATCGGTGTTGGACACACCACCCGGTCCGGTCCGGGCGGTGGTGCTGCCGGACCTGGACGGATCCCTGCTCCGCCCGACGTTGGACGCGTCCGAGGACCTTCTTCGCCTGGCGACCGCCGTCGCCGGCTGGGCGGTCCACGGACGCTCCGACCCCCGCGACAGCCGCGTCGTCATCCAGACGACCCAACCTGACCACCACGCTATTCTCGCGCTGGCCACGTGGGACCCGGGCGGCTTCTGGCGCGCCGAGGCCGCCCTGCGGGCCCCCCTGCGCTTTCCGCCCCTTGCCCATGCCATGCGCATCGAGGTAGCGGGCGCGCAAGCCGGTGCGGCCGCGGACCTGCCCGGTTCCCTGGCGGACGGCGACGAGCTCCTCGGACCGATCCCGGTGGACGGGCGTCAGGGGTTCCTCGTCAAGAGCGACGACCGCGACCGCACGCTGGCGGCCCTCCGACCGTGGCGGGAGCGCCTGAGCCGCGAGGGCACCGAGGTCCGGCTGGACGTCGACCCCGTCGACGCGATCTGACGGCTGGTTCAAGCCGATGACCCGGACCGCCGATATGTCAGCTATGAGTCGCATCGATCGCGCTGTGCGCCACGCGTGCCATCACCACCTCGCGCCTGACGAGGCGCTGATCGCGTCCGCCCTGGGAACGGAGGCCGAGGGCCGCCGTCGCCAGGTGGTGCTCGTGACCGACAAGCGCGTCCTGATCGCGGGATTGCGCGCCCACCCCCCGATCGCGTTGCCTCGGCAGGGCTGCACCGCCGGCTTCGACCCCACGGGCAACGTGCTGACTCTGGCCAACGGCGGACAGGAAGTGGTCCTGCGCGACGTCGACGTCGACACCGCCGGCCGCATGGCCCGCCTGCTGGAGTGGCACCGTCCGGTCCCCGAGAAGCTGGGCCGCACCGCCACCGTCCACGTCCGGGTCCTCCAGGACTGACGCCGCATGCCGGCGCTTCCGCGGAGGCGCCTTCCTCCCGGTCCGAGCGTGTCCGCTGAAGCGGATCGACCTTCCCGTGGTCAGTTCGCTTCAGCGCCGGCCGGGGCGGTGGCTTGGGATGTGTCCGTTGAAGCGGATCGACCTTCCCGTGGTCAGTTCGCTTCAGCGCCGGCCGGCTGACACGGGTTGTCGCGTCCGGCGGTCGCGCTGGCACGTCCGGCGGCCGCCTTGGCACGTCCGGCGGCGCGATGCCCGTCGTCGGGGTGTCCTGTCGGTCGGGGGATGTGATCCGCACGGCTGCCTATCCTGTTCGCTGTGCCGACGCCCGACGTAACGCCCGACGCCCGACCGAACGGTGACGCCCGATGCGACGGCGCCCGGCGCACCGACCGCCCCCGACGACGCGACCCGACCTGCCCGGCGACGCGAAACCACCCGTGACCGTGCGGAGATTGACGCGAGGACTGCTTTGACCACTCACAGCATGGAGTTGATGACCTGCGCCGAGTACGGGTGCCCGGGATGCGACTACCGGCACTTTCACCGCACGTCGGACGATTCGCAGCTCACCGAGGTCCCCGAGGCCGGGCTCTACACCAGCGATCAACTTGCCGGCCTCGGCCGGGCGGCACTGGCGACCGGAGCCATCTCGCGCGACGAGTGACGCCCGGATCGCTCGGCCCCGTATCCTGGTCGTTCGTCGGACGTCCGCGCAGCCGTCGAAACGGCATGCGGACGCCTCAGGACCCGCGCACACATTCGTCGCATGCATTCGGAAGGAGTCGCTGTGGCATCGCTGGAGATCCGTATCTACGGAGACCCCGTCCTGCGACAGAAGGCCCACGACGTCACGGACTTCGACGGACGCCTGGCCAAGCTCGCCGACGACATGTTCACCGCCATGCGTCGCCATGAGGGAGTCGGCCTGGCCGCCAACCAGGTCGGGGTCCTGAAGCGCCTGTTCACCTGGGAGGTCGACGTCGGCGACGAGGAACAGCAAGACGTCCGCGGTTCGGCCGTGGTCAACCCCGCCCTGCTGGACGCGTCCGAAGAGTTGCAGGAGGGGGATGAGGGCTGCCTGTCCTTCCCCGGCCTGTACTTCCCGTTGGACCGGCCCCTCCGTGTCGAGGTACAGCATCAGGACCTGCACGGCGACGATCGCACGGTCCAGCTCGAGGGCTTCCTCGCGAGGGTGTGGTTGCACGAGATGGACCATCTCAACGGCATCCTGTTCCTGGACCACCTCGCCGCCCATGACCAGCGTGCCGCCAAGGAACAGATGCGCGCATACCGGATGGAACAGGGGCTCGAGGACCCGACCCCCCGACGGCCCGGCGGCCTGCTGCTGGGCCGGAGTCCCACGTGACGGTCCGGATCGCGTTTCTCGGCACCCCCGAGGTCGCCGTGCCGGCGCTGGACGCGTTGCTGGCCGCGGATGACCTCGACGTCGCTGTGGTCATCACCAATCCGGACCGGCCGCGCGGCCGCAGCAAACGGCCCGTGGCCCCGCCCGTGAAGGTCGCCGCCGAACGCGCGAACGTGCCCGTGTGGCAACCCGCCAGGCCCGTCGATGTGCTCGACGACCTCAACGCCCTGGAGCTGGACGCCTGCGCCGTCGTGGCCTACGGGGCGATCCTCCCGGCCTCCGTCCTGGACGTGACACGGCACGGCTTCGTCAACCTGCATTTCTCGCTGCTGCCGCGATGGAGGGGCGCCGCACCCGTCCAACACGCCCTGCGCGCCGGCGACACGTCCACCGGCGTGACGACGTTCGTTCTGGACCCTGGCATGGACACCGGCCCGATCATCGACCGCGTCGAGGTAGCCGTCGACCCGGCGGAGAGCAGCGGAGAGCTGCTGGACCGCCTCGCCCACCTGGGCGCGCCCGTGCTGGTCGAATCCATCCGGTCGCTCGTCGGCGGCGCACCTCCCACCCCGCAGCCGGAAGCGGGCGTCACCCTGGCCCCGAAGATCACCCCGGAGGATGTCCGGATCGATTGGACCGAGGACGTGCGGACCGTGACCGACCTCGTCCGCAGCGCCGATCCGGCACCCGGTGCGCACACGACCTTGCGTGGCGAACGCCTCAAGATCTACCGCGTCACCCCCATCGTGTCCTCGCCCGACGACGCTGCGGGGGATGTCGCCGGTGACCCCGGGCAGGTCGTCGCGGTCACCAAGCGGGTGACGATCGTGGCCTGCGCGGACGGGGCGGTGCAACTGGACGCTGTCCAGCCGATGGGCAAGGCCCGCATGGATGGCGCCGCCTTCGTCAACGGCTATCGCCCGGAGCTCGGCGAACGGCTCGGGCGGGACGCGTGACCGCCGCTGGTCTGCCGGCCCGTCGAGCCGCGTTGGTGGCATTGACCGCCGTGGAGGTTGACGGGGCGTGGTCCAACCTGGCCGTCCCGGCGGCGGTCGGCAAGCTCGCCACGGACCAGGACCGCTCATTCGCGTCCCATCTCGCCTACGACACGTTGCGGTGGGAGGGAACGCTCGACTGGGCGCTCGGCGAGGTGCTGTCCCGGCCCCTGGCCGACGTCGAGGCGGCGATCCGTCGCGTGCTGCGCCTGGGCGCCGTCCAACTCCTGCGTACGAGCGTGCCGCACCGCGCGGCCGTCGACACCTCGGTGTCCCTGGCTCGCGAGCAGGTTCCAGCCGCCAGATCCAAGGGAGCCGGTGGGTTCGTCAACGGAGTCCTGCGTGCGCTGAGCCGACGTGTCGACGATCTGCCGTGGCCCGATCGGGACGCCGATCCGGTCGGCAACCTCGTTCTGACCACGGCGCATCCGCGATGGGTGGCGGCCGAACTCCACGGCCGCCTTGGCCTGGCGAGGGCTCAATCCATCCTGGCTGCGGACAACACCCCGCCCGGACTGACCCTCCGCGCGACCGGTGACCGCGACATGCTGGTGGAGGAGTTGCGGCAGGCCGGCGTGGAGGCAGAACCCGGCATCACCGGCTCGGCGGTCCGTGCCCGCGGCGCCGACCCGCGCCGGATGGCGGCCGTCGCCGAGGGTCGAGCGGTCCCGCAGGACGAGGCCTCGATGCGCGTCGTGGAGGCAGCGGGCGTGCAGCCGGGTGCGCGGATTCTCGATCTGTGTGCCGGTCCGGGCGGGAAAGCGACCCACCTGGCGGCATTGGCGGGGCCCGACGGACACGTCGTCGCCATCGAGCAGCACCCTCACCGGGCCAGGCTCATCGAGGAAGCCGCATCACGCCAGAGCGTCGACATCGAGGTACGGATCGGTGACGCCACGGTGCCGCTGGGGGATCCGGACGGGTTCGACGTGGTGCTGCTGGACGCGCCGTGCAGCGGGCTCGGGACAGGGCGTCGCCGGCCGGAGGTGCGCTGGCGTCGCGACCCGGCGGACGTCACCGCCCTGGCCGCCCTCCAACGCCGCCTGTTGGATGCCGCCGTGACCAGCGTGCGCCCCGGGGGCGCCCTGGTCTACGCCGTCTGCACGTGGGCCGGCGCGGAGACCCAGGAGATCGCGCGCTGGTTCGACGGCGCACACGGCACGACGGTCACCGACGTCTCACGACGGCAGCTGTGGCCCGACACCGACGACACCGACGGCATGTACATCGCCGTGTGGCAACGCGCAGGGGTCGCCGCAGGTGTGGACTCAGCCTGACGCCGTGTCGTACGTGGCCGATAGGGTGCGGCTCCGCCGAGCGGCGAACGGACGGGGGTGTGATCGAACGGGGGTGTGATCGAACGGGGGTGTGATCGAACGGGGGTGCGCGGCCAGCACAACACGTGGTCGTCTGATCTGTGCTTCACGCCCGAACGTGCCGATGGTCAGACCGAGACGAACGAGACGACCGAGACGAACGAGACGAACGAGACGACGGAGACACCGTGTCCGACATGCCCGACGTGAGGATCGCGCCGTCCATCCTGTCGGCCGACTTCGCCAACCTCGCTGATGAGGTCGCGAGTGTCGCGCCGGCGGTGTCGATGCTGCACGTCGACGTCATGGACGGGCACTACGTCCCCAACATCACCATCGGCCCTCCGGTGGTCACGTCGCTGCGGGCCGCGACCGACCTGTTCCTCGACTGCCACCTGATGATCTCGGATCCGCGCACGTACGCGCCGCAGTTCCTCGACCTCGGTGCGGAATCGGTGACCTTCCACCCCGAGGTGGACGACGACCCGCTGTCGTTGATCCACGCACTGCGGGAACGTGGGGGACAGGTGGGAGTGGCCATCAAGCCCGCGCATCCTCTCAGCATGGTTCATGAACTTCTGCCGCACGTCGACATGCTGGTGGTGATGACCGTCGAGCCCGGCTTCGGCGGCCAGTCGTTCATCGCGGATGCGGTGTCCAAGGCGGCCGAAGCCGTGGTGTGGCGGCACCACCATGACGCGGACTTCAGGATCCAGGTCGACGGCGGCATCTCGCGTGACACGATTGCGCAGGCTGTGCGGGCCGGTGCCGATACGTTCGTGGCCGGCAGCGCCATCTTCGGCCAGGACGACCGTCAGGCCGCTGTCCACGAACTCGAATCCATCGCGGTGCGCGGTCGTGCCGACGAAGGGGTGGCCACGTGAAAGCCACCCGCGTCCTGGTCGTCGATGATGACGACGACATCCGCACGGTGCTGCAGATGACCCTTGAGCATGCGGGCTTCCAGGTGCTCACCGCCAAGGACGGCTCGCAGGCGGTGGAGATGGCTCGTGCCGAACTGCCCGACGCCGTGCTGCTGGACGTGATGATGCCCAGGATGGACGGACTGGAGGCCTTGCGGGCGATCCGGGCCGATGCGCGCACAGGCCCCATCCCCGTGCTCCTGGTCACGGCCCGCACGCAGACTCCCGACGCCGTCGAAGGCCTGGACCTCGGCGCCGATGACTACATCACCAAACCCTTCGACAACGACGAGGTGGTCGCGCGGGTGCAGGCCGCCGTGCGACGTGCCGCGCAGCAGCGCTCCAGCAATCCGTTGACGGGTCTTCCGGGCAACGAACGCATCACCGAGGAGTTGTCGCTTCGGGTCCAGCGCGATGAGCCGACGGCGCTGCTGTACGTCGACCTCGACGACTTCAAGCCCTACAACGACCATTACGGCTTCCTTCGGGGCGACGGGGTGCTGCAGCAACTGTCCCGGCTGCTCCTGGACGTCGCGGCACGATCCGGCCCGTCCCGGACGTTCGTCGGTCACGTCGGTGGCGACGATTTCGTGATGATCGCCGACCCCGACGAAGCCGAGGAGCTGGCAACGCTGGTGTGCCAGCAGTTCGACAAGCTGGTCCCGGAGCTCTACGACCCGGCGGACGTCGCGGCGGGCTCGATCGAGGTACCTGACCGTCGTGGCGTGCCACAGAGCTATGGTCTGCTGTCGGTCTCGATCGGCGTGGCCACCAACGCCCGCCGCGATTTCGACCACCGTGGTGAACTGGTAACGGTCGCAACCGAGATGAAGCGGTTCGCCAAGTCCCGACGCCGCAACGGGTCGCGCTATGCCATCGACCGCCGCGACGACGGGCCGGCCGTGGAACTGGAAGTCGACCTGCCCTGACGGCATTCCCCGCGGGAAGGAGGAGGCCGTGAGTCGGTACCTGGACGGGGTAGATCTGGCGTGGCTCGTCCGGGCGATCGCCCTGGCGGAGACGGCTCGCGGCCTGACCAGCCCCAATCCGCCCGTGGGATGCGTCCTGGTCGTCGACGGCCGCATCGTCGGCGAGGGAGCGACCCGGCCGACCGGAGGGCCGCACGCCGAAGCCGTCGCGCTGGCGGAGGCCGGCGATACCGCCCGGGGCGCCACCGCCTACGTCACGCTCGAACCGTGTGGCCACCACGGCCGCACGCCGCCCTGCGCGGATGCCCTG
>JBDNIX010000101.1:0-4786 GCA_041688045.1 Nitriliruptoraceae bacterium | reverse complement strand
GGATTGCTCCTGGAACGGGAGCTGGACGCGCTCGGGGGCCTGTTGGCCGATCCGGCGCGCCCCTACCTCGCGATCCTGGGGGGTGCCAAGGTCAGCGACAAGCTGACGGTCGTGGAAAACCTGCTGGAGCGTGTCGACATCGTCGCGGTCGGTGGCGCGATGGCCTACACCTTCCTGCTGGCCGAGGGGATCGACGTCGGTGCGTCGCGGGTCGAGGCCGATCAGGTCGACACGGTGCGCGACCTCGTTGCCGCAGCCCGCAGCCGCGATGTCCAGGTTCTGCTCCCCGTCGACGTGGTCGTGGCCACGGAGTTCGCCGAGGATGCGACGACAACCACCGCGGCGGTAGGAGCGATCCCCGCGGGGGAGATGGGCCTGGACGTGGGCCCGAAGACGGCACAGACCTACGCAGATGCGATCGCCGCTGCTGGCAGCGTGTTCTGGAACGGCCCCATGGGTGTCTTCGAATGGGAAGCGTTTGCCGGCGGCACGCGTACGGTCGCGACGGCTATGGCCACGACGTCGGCATTCACGGTCGTGGGGGGCGGCGACAGCGCCGCTGCCATCCGGTCATTCGGTCTGGACGATCGGGTCGATCACGTCTCCACGGGCGGCGGTGCCTCGCTGGAACTGTTGGAGGGCAAGGACCTGCCCGGGGTGGTCGCACTGCGCGGCTGATGGGCCTCGACCAGCTGGATAGCGTTTCGCGGCTGGCCACGCTTGTGCTCCTGCGCACCTTCCGACGCGGGTCCGGCCATCCGGAGCAGGACCACCGTGAGCGACCCGACGGCGACCGACGCCACCGGCACCGCAGACCTGCGCGCGACCGAGGTCGTCGCCGGGGGCGTCTATGCCCTGATGCTCGTTACTTTCCAACAGGTCCTGCGCCGGGCCTACGACCGCGTCCGTGTCCTGGTCGGCGAGTCACTGGCGGCCATGAGTGGGGCGATCAGCGGCCTACCGACGATCCGGGCCTACGGCGCGGAGGACCACACGGCCGGCGAGGCCGACACCGTCTTGGATGCCCAACACGAGGTGGAAGTGCGCACGCAAGCGCTCCGAGCGGGCCTTTTCTCCAGGGCAGAGTTGTTCGCAGCGTCGGTCGCGGCGGGTGTCGTCGCCGTCGGCGTTGCCGGTCCGGCCGACATGGCGGCCGGCCAGCTGGTCGCCTTCCTGTTCCTCGTCGCGTTGTTCATCGAGGCTGTCCAGCTGCTCGTCGAGGTTCCCAACGAAGCTCAGTCGGCGGCCGCCGCGGGTCTGCGCCGTGTGCTGGACGTCATCGAGACGTCCGAGGAGCTCGAGGACCCCGGTGACCGCGGTCGCACCCTGCCATCGGGCGCGCTGTCGGTCGATTTTCGCCCGATCCGGTTCCGTTATCCGACGGGGCAGCCGCGGTCTGCGACCTCGACATGCGCCTGGAGTCGGGGCGACGCTATGCCGTGGTCGGTCAGACCGGATCGGGGAAGTCGACGGTGGTCAAGCTCTTGACCCGGCTGCTGGATCCGACCGACGGATCGATCGAGCTGTCAGGTGTCGACGTGCGAGAAGTGCCGTTCGCCCAGCTGCGCCGTCGCGTCGTGTTCGTGCCACAGGAGGGGTTCCTCTGGGACACGACGCTGCGCGAGAACATCCGCTATGGCCGGCCGGATGCCCACGATCGGCAGGTCGATGTGGCGCTGGACGAGCTCGGGCGGTCCGCCTGGATCGCGTCGCTTCCCGGCGGCGTCGACACGCCGGTGGGGAGCGCGGGGGGCGTCTGTCCGCCGGGGAACGCCAACTGGTCGCACTCGCCCGGGCCTGGCTGGCGGGTCCCGACCTGCTGGTGTTGGACGAAGCCACCTCCGCGGTCGATCCCGCCCTGGAAGTGGCATTGCGTGCGGCGATAGAGCGGCTGACGTCCGGACGAACCAGCGTGACGGTCGCTCACCGGCTGTCAACAGCAGAGGCCGCCGATGAGGTGCTGGTGTTCGGCGCCGGCCGACTGGTCGAGCGTGGACCGGATGGGGTGTTACGCGAACGGGGAGGCGTGTACGCGCACCCGCACGAAGACGGGGCAGCATCCGCCGGACGATGATCGGTGAACCGGCCGGCCGTTCGCTGGCTAGGCTCGGCAACTCCCGAGTTTGCCAGGAGCGTGTGTGACCGACCGGACACCGATCATCGCGGGAAACTGGAAAATGCACCGCGACCACCTCGAGGCGATCCAGCTCGTGCAGAAGCTGGCCTACCACCTCAGCGAGGACGACTACGCGGGTCAGGACATCGTGGTCTGCCCCCCCTTCGTTTCGCTACGGTCGCTCCAGACGCTCATCCAGTCGGATCGATTGCCGATCGGACTCGGGGCGCAGAACTGTCACGACCAGGACGAGGGAGCCTTCACGGGCGAGATCTCCGCTGGGATGCTCGCGCGGTTGGACGTGACGTACGTCCTGTGTGGGCATTCCGAGCGGCGGGCCCTGTTCGGCGAGACGGATGCGATCGTCAACGCAAAGGTCCGCGCGGTCCGACGGCACGGGCTGCGTCCGATCGTGTGCGTCGGCGAGTCCCAGGAGGAGCGCGAGTCGGGTCGTGCTGACGAGGTTGTGATCGGCCAACTCCGCGGCAGCCTCCAGGGCATCGCGGTGGACGATCCGGCGGAACTCGTGATCGCGTACGAGCCCGTCTGGGCCATCGGGACCGGTTTGACGGCCACGCCCGACGACGCGCAGCAGATGTGTGCGGTGATCCGCGCGGAGCTCGCCGAGGTCTACGGTGCCGAGCTCGCCGACGGCATGCGCATCCAGTACGGCGGCAGCGTGAAACCGGGAAACATCCGGGTGTTGATGGGCCAACCGGATATCGACGGCGCACTCGTCGGCGGCGCCAGCCTCTCCAGCGAGGACTTCGCGCTGATCGTCGGCTACCGCCGTTGAATCGGTCGGCTACCGCCGTTGAATCGGTCGGCTACCGCCGCTGGATCGGTCGGCCTGATCGCAGCGCGCGAGCGGCCACGTGCACGACATCGATGCGCTGGCTGCGCGGAAGCCGTAGGGTGTGGGGCGTTCCAACGACCCTGGTAGTAGCGTCTGGGGTATTCCCGGGAGTAGTCAGCCGTCTCAACCCGCCGATCACGGCGCGTCGCGGGCTGCTGCCCACCGCACTATGGAAGGAATATCGGTGGTGAAGGACAAGAGGTTCGGATGGCGGTTGGTAGCAGCCGCCGGGGCCCTCGCGCTGGTCGCAACGGCCTGTGGAGATGGGAGCGACGACGCGGAGCCCGACGACACGGATACCGAAGAGACCGCGGATCCCGAAACCGACGATGCTGAGGACGACGGCGAAGAAGAAGAGGCCGCCGGACAGTCCGATGACTACTGCGACGCCGGTGGCGAAGCACAACTCGTGTGGGTGCACGAACAGGAGCCGCCGGACCTCCACCTCGACGACCCCAACAACAACCTTTCTGCCACGGCATGGGTGCGCCAGGCGCTCATGGAAGCTCCCTATGGAGTGTCGGCGGAAACCACCTTCATCCCCGAACTCGTGGAATCGGAAGACATCTCGCAGAACGACGACGGTTCGTGGCAGTACTCGTTCACTCTGCGTGATGGCCTGACCTGGTCGGACGGCACCCCGTTGACCGCCGAAGACGCGCAGAACACCTTCGACGTCATCATGGAGGGATACGACTACGACACGGGCGAGGGCGGGACCTACCTGTTCGGTTCCCGTGCCGCTGCCGGGTACACGCTGATCGACCCGGAGAGCTGGGAAATCGACGGTCAGACCTACTCCTTCTCCACCGAGGAGTTCTTCTCCGGCTACCAGGCCTGGTTCGACCCGCTCTACCCGGCACACGTCATCCCGGACGCCGAAACGGCGAACGCGGCGCTGCCGGAGTGGCAACTCGACGGTGAGATCCTGCCCTCGTCCGGTCCGATGCTGTTCGAGTCCTGGGACCGCGGTGTGTCCATCACCTTGGCGCGCAACGACGACTACCACGGTGCCAACCCGGAGAACCCGGATGTCCGTAACGCGGGCGCTGCCTGTGTGACCGGTGTCCAGATCAACTACGTCTCGGACACCGATGCGCAGATCAACTCGCTGCTCGCCGGCGAGTCGGACGTCATCATGGCCCAGCCGCAGGTCGCCTTCGGTGAACGCATCGCGACCGACGACAACTTCACGGTCGCGTCCGAAGCCGGGCCGGTCTGGGAGCACTGGGGTCTGAACACCCACAACGTCCACCTGTCGAACCCGGACGTCCGTGAGGCCCTCGCGTACTCGCTGGACAAGCGTCCCGTGATGGAGGCGCTGTACGCGCCGCTCTTCGGGGATCTGCTCCCGGAGGTCGGGCTCGGCAACGTCTACTGGATGTCCAACCAGCCCGCGTACGTCGATCACCAGGCGGAAGCCGGGTACGGCGTCGGGGACACCGATAGCGCGGCCACGCTGTTCGAAGGTGCCGGCTATGAGCTGAACGCGGATGGCATCTGGGAGCACCCGGACAACGGCACCCTGACCCTCCGGGTCGGGACCACGGGAGGCAACCAGCTGCGCGAGCTGCAGATCCAGATCATGCAGCAGCAGCTGCTCGAGACCGGCATCGAGATCGAGATCGACAACGTGCCAGGTGGGGCGTACTTCTCCGAGCGTCCGTTCGCTCCGGCGTCGGTCGAGTGCGCGGTCAGCGGCGGCACCGAAGGCGACTGCACACTGTGGGACATCACCCAGTTCGCGTGGGTTGGTGGACCGTGGCCGGGGGCCGGGCACAACGCCTTCCTCAGCGGCTCGGCGAACAACCCGT
>JBDNIX010000100.1:0-5027 GCA_041688045.1 Nitriliruptoraceae bacterium | reverse complement strand
TCACGGCGGGTGGGAAGAACATCTCGCCCTCGGAGATCGAGAACTCGCTGAAGGCCTCGCCGTTCATCAAGGAGGCGGTCGTCATCGGGGACAAGCGGCCCTACCTGACCGCGCTGATCGGCATCGAGCTGGACAGCGTCGGCGACTGGGCGCAACGTCGCAGGATCCCCTACACGACCTACCGGGACCTGGCGGAGAAGCTCGAGGTCCTCAAGCTGGTCCAGGAGGCGGTCGCGGCCACCAACGACCGGTTCGCCCGGGTCGAGAACGTCCGCAAGTTCCGGATGATGCCCAAGGAACTCGATCACGAGGACGGCGAACTGACCGCGACCCAGAAGGTCAAACGCACCTCGATGCACGACATGTTCGGCCACCTGGTGGAGGACATGTACGCCAATGGGACCCGGTATCCGGGAGGAGACCTCGTCGAGGTCTACACCGGCGATGCGGCGGACGACGCTGCTGAGGGAGCCGCGTGACCGGGTTGGAGGAACTGATTGGGGTCCTGATCCGTGGCCTCGGCGTCGGGAGCACGTACGCGCTGCTGGCCGTCGGGTTCGTGATCATCTACCGCGCGACGGACGTGGTGAACTTCGCCCAGCCGGCGTTGATGATCCTCGGCGCCTACTACGTGTCCTACTACGTGTTCACCGTCGGGATGCCCTTCCCGGTGGCGGTCATCGCGTCGATGATCACGATGGCGGCCATCGCGGCGCTCACCGAACGCATCGCGCTGCGCCCCATGGTGGGTGAGCCACCCTTTGCGGCGGCGATGGTCACCTTCGGGGTCTTCGTCGCGTTGTTCATCCTGGCCTTCCGGCTGATCGGCACGAACGTCATCGTGGTCGGTGACCCGTGGGGTCTGGAACGCACGGAACTGTTCGGAGTCACGGTCAACCAGGTCGATCTGGCCAAGATCGTGATCTCCATGATCGCCATCGCCGTGGTGGGGATCTTCCTGAAACGGTCACGGGTCGGCCTGGCCATGCGGGCGACGGCCCTGGACCAGGAGGTCGCGCTCGCGCAGGGGATCAACGTCGGCCGGATGTTCGGGCTGTCGTGGGCGGTCTCCGGCGCCCTGGCCGCCCTGGCCGGCATGCTGATCGGAACCTCGGCGGGCGGGGTCAGTCCGCTGATCGCGTTCGTGGCACTCAAGGCCCTGCCGGTGATCATTCTCGGCGGTCTGGATTCGATCCAGGGGTCGGTGTACGCGGGCCTGATCATCGGGGTCGCGGAGTCGCTGACCCGGGCCTACTCAGGGACCTACGCCCCGTGGCTCGGTTCCAACTTCGACATCGTGGTGCCCTACGCGATCATGATCCTGGTCCTGATGATCCGGCCGTACGGCCTGTTCGGTACCAAGGAGGTGCAGCGAGTATGACTGCCCCTTCTCAGGCCCCTGGCCATTCCACCGACGCTGCGCCGACCCGGCGGACCGCCCCCAAGGCGGCCCGGGCGACCCTGCGCGGACGCCCGGAGCTGTACACGCGCTACGCGGCGGATCAGGCGCTGCTCAACACCACGGCCAAGAAGGTCTGGACGGCAGCGTTCCTGCTCGTGGTGATCCTCCTGCCGGTGATGCCGTTCAGCACCCGTGCGTGGATGGGCAACCTCACGCTGGTCATGATCTACGCCGTCGGCGGCATTGGTCTGAACCTCGTCACCGGGTTCGCCGGACAGGTGTCGCTCGGGCATGCGTTCTTCATCGGTATCGGCGCGTTCACGGCCGCATTCGTCGGCGGTGCCTCCGGTCGGGAAGCCGGCGGGTTGGAACTGGAGATGTGGATCTGGTTGCCGCTGGCCGGTCTGGTGCCGATGGTCATCGGACTCCTGGTCGCACCGCTGGCCGCGCGCGTCCGGGGCCTGTACCTCGCGATCCTGACGCTCGGTCTGGTCTTTCTCGGGGAGCACATCTTCCGTGAGTGGGCCTACGTGACCGGCGGCTTCATCGGACGGCGGGCACCCGACCCGGTCATCGCCGGGTTCAACGTCAACCAGCGCCAGGACATCTTCGGCGTGACCGTGGAGAGCGAGTCGATCTTCTACCTGTTCTGTCTGGTCATCCTCGTCGTCCTGGCCCTACTGGCACGCAACCTCGCCCGGTCCAAGGCCGGCCGCGCCTTCGCCGCCGTGCGTGACCGCGATATCGCCGCGGAGGTCATGGGCGTACCCCTGCTCCGCACCAAGGTGCTGGCGTTCGGCGTGTCCTCCTTCTACGCTGGGATCTGCGGTGGATTGCTGGCGGTGGCCTTCGGGCAGATCACGCCGGAGAACTTCGGCGGTCTGTCCGGTCTGTTGCTGTCCGTCGAGTTCCTGGCGGTGATCCTGATCGGTGGGGTGGCGACGATCTCCGGGTCCATCATCGGCGCGGCGTTCGTCGTGCTGTTGCCGCGGTTCGTGGAGATCGCCTCCGGCTACATCCCGTTCGTCGGAGGACAGGGAAGTGGCGAGTTCCTCACGGTCTTCCAGGCCAACCAGATCCTGTTCGGTGCGCTGATCGTCGTGTTCCTGGTGCTCGAGCCCCGGGGCCTCTTCGGCCTGTGGCTGCGGGTGCGCAACTACTGGAAGGCGTGGCCGTTCTCGTACTGAATGGGGGATCAGATGGGTCGGCGGAGCGTGCGGCGGCGGCGTCGCCGGCGTGCGGACTGGACACTGGACACGCAGAACCTACGATGTTGGTAGTAGCATCGTTTGGAGCCAGGGGATAGCTGGGAGAAATGTCGTGCGGGGAACCCCTCGCACGTCGGGAGGCCTTTTTCGATCGAAGGAGTGCAGGGATGCGCGAGATCAGTCGGTGGCGACGTACAGCCGCCCTACTCAGTGTGCTTGCCCTCGCCGTTTCAGCATGCGGCGATGGTGACGATGGCGATGACGTGGAACCAACGGACGACACTGCCGAAACCGAGGAAGACGAGGAACCGGCCGAGGACGAAGGCGACGACGAGGCGGAACCGGAGGACGACGGCGGAGACGATGCCGCATCCGGCGAGATCGCGACCGACGTCGGGATCACCGAGGAGCCGTGTGACGACGCCGTCAATCCGGACAATGGCTGCATGTACCTCGGTATCCTGTCCGATCTGACCCAGGGGCCGTTCGCGCCGTTGGGTGGGCCGATCACCGAAGGGCAGTACGCCTTCTGGGATCGGGTCAACGAGCAGGGCGGTGTCGGCGGCTACGACATCGATGCTCGCACCTACACGCGCGACAACCTGTACGACCCGCAGGAGCAGAGCGCGCTCTACCGGCAGATCGAACCGGAGATCCTCGCGCTGGCGCAGTCGCTCGGTACGCCGACGACCGAAGCCATCCTGCCGGACATGGACGCGGACGACGTCATCGCCGGACCGGCCTCATGGTGGTCCGGATGGCACTTCAACGACCAGGACCAGGGACTCATCGTCGAGTCCGGCTATTCGTACTGCGTTGAGTCCATGATCGGACTTGACTGGTACTCGGAAAACCGTGACGAGATCACCACCTTGGCTCACGTCGGCTACCCCGGTGACTATGGCGGGGACAGCGCCGCCGGCGCCGTTGCCTGGGCGGAAGCCAACGGCGTCGACATGGCCGACCCGATCTCGACCCTGCCGGCTGGCGCGGTCGAGAACCAGGACGAAGCCGTGGGTGCGATCCTGAACTCCGGTGCCGACGTCGTGATGATCGCCACCGGCCCGGCTGAGATGGCCGAGATCGTGGGCAAGGTGGCCGCCTCGGAAGCCAACATCCAGTTCCTGGGCTCGGTTCCGACCTGGAACCCCGCACTGTTGGATTCGCCGGCCGCCCCGGCCCTGCAGGCGTTCTTCACGCACGTCGCGCCATGGGAGAACTTCGACGGTGAGAGCGCCGCGCACGACGCGATGCGCGAGTCGCTCGGCGGGGAGCTTCCCGACAACGACGGCTACACCTTCGGATGGATCTGGTCGTACCCGTTGCTGGCCGCGCTGGAAGCAGCAGCCGACAACGGTGACCTGACGCGAGCCGGATTGCGGTCCGTGGTCGACGGCCTGGAGGTCGACTTCGAAGGCGCGTTGCCCAACAGCACGCTCGGTGGTGACCCCAACGAGAACGCCAGCCGTACGGCGGTCATCTCGCAGCCGGACCCCGAAGCACCGCTCGGGATCACCACCATCGAAACCGGCGTGACCGGTGCGACGGCGGATGCCTACGAGTACACCGAACCCTGCATCACCTTCTAGAGGTCGAGGCAGGTCGGTAGGACGCCGGTGGGGCGGCCCGAAAGGGGCCGCCCCACCGGCGTTGCTGCGTGGTGGCGTGGTGGCGTGGTCGTGCGTCGCGGGCCCCGGCCCGGACCCTGGGTCGCCATGGCCGACTCAGGGTCGCTCGGGGGTGTCCCCCGATGGTGGGGCCCGCCTCTTCGGGGGATGCTTGCTGGTGTCGGGGATCGCTCCCGCGCCACTCACGACTCGATGATGAGGTATCACGATGACAGCCACGACCTGCACCACCTGCGGCGCGACGTTCGCGGACGGTTCGACGACCTGCGCGATCTGCGGCACGACCGCTGTCCCCGCCGGCGCCATGAGCGGGGCGGCGTCCGGTTCGGGATCTTCTGCCAGTGCCGGGGAACCGGCGGGGGCCCTCGGCTCCGGGACTCCCGGCGGTGGCCCCCCACCGCCTCCGACGGCCGGCCGTGGGGCCGCGCACGGCCTGACCTCCGAACAGCGGGGCTGGTCGATCGGGGCCCACCTCGGTGGGCTCGGGCTGGCGCTGTCCTCCGCGGCGATCCTCGGCTTCGTCGCCCCCTTGGTGGTCTGGCTGATCCGCAAGGATGAGGATCCCTTCACCGAACACCACGCCAAGGAAGCCCTCAACTTCCAGTTGACGGTTCTTCTGGCGATCGTCGCGGCCACCGTGCTGGCGATCCCCGCCGTCATCATCGGTGTGCTGACCCTGGGTGTCGGCCTGGTGCTCGGTGCCATCGCGATCGCCGCGGCCGCGGTCGCGTGGTTCGTCCTGCCGATCATCGCGACCGTCAAGGCCTCCAACGGGGAGGGCTACCGCTA
>JBDNIX010000005.1:0-18809 GCA_041688045.1 Nitriliruptoraceae bacterium | reverse complement strand
GGCAGGCAGGGGGCGGCATGGCGCGGGCCGGGCACGCTCGCCTCCGGGTTGCGACGGGATGGCAGCGTAATTGGACGCAGACAGGTCGGTTCACCCGGCTCTGGAGGACGTTCATGTTACGTTCACCCGCGTCGTTCACCTTGCGCCGCAAGGGCTTTCGTGCGTCGATCCGGGAACGAACCGTTCAGCCGGCGTCCATCTTCCGTTCACCTCAGCTTCCGCTCGCGTGTGCCTGGACGCCATATCGTCTGTGGTCAGATGCCCGACGGACGCGCGCGTCCATGCGTTCGGCCGACCCCGGCGGGGAGGTTCTGTGACCACCGATCGTTCTGAGCTGCCTCCCGTGGATGCGGAGCCGTCCTCGGGGATGCGCTCTGAGTATCGCGCCTGGCTCGACGAGATCGATGACGAGCTGGTCGGTGGCGCCTTGGTCATCGCTGAAGCCATGCCGAGGATCTGCCGGGCCTTCCTTGCGGGCGACGGAATCGCGGTCGGCGATGCCCGGTCCGTGGTCTCCGACGTTCGGGAGCGGTGTCGCTACGTCGACGATCAGGCCTTCCTACTCCTGGCCCGCGAGGCACCGGTGTCCGGTGACCTGCGTCGGCTGATGTCGATCGTGCGGCTGGTCGCTGACCTTGACCGCGCCGCCGCACTCCTTCGGCACGTGGCGGAAGCCGTGGATCGTCTGGATCCCCGATCACTGCCCGAGGACGTGCAGGTGCGCCTCGCGGAGATCGCCGGCCGGGCCAACGATGTGTTTCGACGTGGCGTGGATGCCTGGCGGCAGCGCGACGGGTTGGCGGTTCACGAGGTCGACCGCGCGGATGCCGGCGTGGATTCACTGGCGACCGGGTTGATCCTGCGCGTGCGCAGCCTGGAAGGTGCGGCCAACGACGCGATGGTCCTCGGGCTGCTCGCCCGCTACTTCGAGCGGCTCGCGGATCACGGCGTGGCGTTCGCGCAACACAGCGCCTTCGCCGTCACGGGCACCCGCGTCGAGCTGCCGCCATGACGGCAGCGCCGACCACCCCGGCCGCCCCTATCGCGCCGACCGTAATGCCGGCCGCGCCGCGTTCACTCGTTCGTGGCGTTGAGGTCGACCGCTTCGCCGGTGACCACGAAGATCGCCTGCTCGGCGATGTCGACACCGTGGTCGCCGTAGCGCTCCAGGTGGCGCACGACCCGGATCATCCGTCCGGCCCAGTCCAACCCCGCGTCGTCCTCGCCGCCCAGCCGGACCAGACGCTGGAAGATGCCCCGGTCGAACCGGTCCACAGCGTCGTCGAGCTCCGGCACCCCCTGCGCCAGGTTGGTGTCCTCCCGGATGAACGCCTGCATCGCGTTGCGCCCCACCTCGCGCGCCATCGTGCCCATCTCCACCACCTGCTCGGTGAGGTCGGCGTCAGCGGGGTAGTCCGCCATCCGGATGGCGGCGCGGGCCACGTTCACGGCGTAGTCGGCCATCCGTTCGAGGTGGAGGCTGACGTGGATCAACGCGGTCAGCAGCCGCAGGTCGTGTCCCACCGGTCCGTGCAGCGCCACCACCGCCAGCACGCCGTGCTGGATCTGTCCGTACGCCCGGTCGACCTCGTCGTCGTCGGAGATCGTCGCCTCGCCGGCCGCCGGATCGCCGTCGCTGAAGGCACGCAGAGCCTGACCGAGCATCGCGTCGGCACGCCCGCCCATCGTGAGCACGCTGGTGCGAAGCTGATCGGTTTGCAGATCCAGATCGTTGCGCATTGCGCACCTCCATCGCTACCACTGTAGACCGGAACCGAGGACGTCGAGCCATGCCGAAGCTGCTGCTGGTCGAAGACGAGAAGTCGATCGCCGAAGGTTTGGCGATCACGCTGGAGGCCGAGGGCTTCCAGGTTGCGTGGGTCAAGGACGGGTTGGAGGCGATCCCGGCCTGGGAGCGCGTCCGTCCTGATCTGGTCGTGCTCGACCTCATGTTGCCGGGCATGTCCGGGACCGAGATCTGCCGCGCCATCCGCAGTCGGTCGGACGTGCCGATCATCATGCTGACCGCCCGCGATGCGGAGGTCGATCGGGTCGTGGGGCTGGAACTCGGCGCCGATGACTACATCACCAAGCCGTTCTCGACCCGTGAGCTGGTGGCGCGGATCAAGGCCGTGCTGCGTCGCGCCCCGATGGTCGACGTGCCGGTCGACGAGGCCCCGGTCGAGGCGTCCGGGGTACGTGTCGACCGTGTCCGTCACGAGGTCCAGGCGGACGGTTCGCTCGTTGAGTTGCCACCCAAGGAGTTCGACCTGCTGGCGTATCTGGTGGAGAACGCCGGCCGGGTGCTCACACGCGGCCAACTCATCGACGAGATCTGGGGTAGCGACTACGTTGGCGACACCAAGACCCTGGACGTGCACATCCGCCGCCTGCGCAGCCGCATCGAGGTCGATGCCAGCGTGCCGGCGCGCATCCAGACCGTCCGTGGCGTCGGTTATCGCTTCGCGGACGCGTGAAGGCGTCTGTCGGCATCGTCGCGGTGGCGATCGGAGTCGCCGGGTACGCCGCGGCCGCCATCCCCAATCCGGCTACCGCGGTCGCTGCGGCCCTGCTGGCCGGTGTGGTCGGCGCAGTCCTCCTGCAGGGCCTGGAGAACCGCCGGATCCGGCGACTTGCCGAGGCCGTCAACGGACAGGTCGGGCGGACAGAGCCTGCGCCCATCAGGCTGCGCGGCGGCGAGGCATGGCGAGCGTTGGCCACGGCCATCAACTCGCTGGCGGCCGCCTATCAGCGGCGTGGCGCCAAGCTGGAACGCGAGCGCCCCTGGCGGCGTGAACTGGTGGACTCCCTGGTCCAGCCGGCCCTGCTGTTCTCCTCCGAATCGAGGATGCTGTCCGCAAACGATGCGGCGCGGTCCTTGCTGGGGATACCCATCGACGCGCAGGGAATCACGGTCGTCCAGGCCGTTGGAAGTGCGGCACTCGCGGACGGGATCCGCGAGGCTCGGTCGGCTTCACGTCCCGTCACCATCGACGTGCAGCACGGCGACCGGGACCTACGAGCGGTCGCGTCGCGGGTCGGTGACGAGATGCTCCTGATCATCGTGGACCGCACCCGTGAACTCCGCGTCGAGGAGGTGCGTCGCAATTTCGTGGTCAACGCATCGCACGAACTCAAGACGCCGGTCACCTCGATTCAGACGCTGGCGGAGGCGTTGCAGGTGACCCTGACCACCGATCCCGACCGCGCTGCCGCCCTGGCCAATCGGCTCAGCAGCGAGGCCGAACGGCTGGCCCGGCTGGTCCGTGATCTGCTGGATCTGCGACGCCTGGAAGAGCGCGGCCCCCTGGAACGGGCGGCTGTGGACCTGGCAGAGCTCGCACGCCGCACCGTCGCGGATCAGATCTCGCGGGCCGACGTGCGTGAGGTGGAGGTGACCGTGGACGCGCCTGAGCGGGCGATGGTGGCCGGCGTTCCCGGTGACCTCGAGGTCATCGTCAAGAATCTCGTCAGCAACGCCGTGCAGTACAACCAGCCAGGTGGCACGGTCGAGGTCAGCATCGTCCCGCAGGACGGTCAGCAGATCATCCGGGTCGCGGATACCGGGATCGGGATCCCGCAACAGGACCGCGTGCGCATCTTCGAACGGTTCTACCGCGTCGACACCGCCCGGTCCCGGGAGACCGGGGGGACGGGTCTGGGGCTGTCGATCGTGCGGCACGCCGTGGAGCGGCACGGTGGCACGATCCATGTCGACAGTCTGCTGGGGGAGGGCACCACGTTTACCGTGACCCTTCCGATCGAGCCGCCGCGCTGACGCCGACCGGGTCCCCGCGGGGCGTCCCGGTCCACCCATCCTCCTCGCCTCCGATAGCGTGCACGCCTCGAACGTAAGGGTTGACGTGATCGTCCGGAAGAACGCCAGTGAGATCGCCGCGTTGCGCGAAGCGGGGCGGGTCGTCGCACGCGTTCACGCGTCCATGCAGGAGGCCGCGGTCGTCGGTCGGACGATGAAGGAACTGGACGACATCGCCCACCAGGTGATGCGCGACAACGGTGCGACCCCGGCGTTCCTCGACTATCACCCGCACTTCGCGCCCACGCCCTTCCCCGGCGTCATCTGTGCATCGGTGAACGACGTCATCGTGCACGGGATCCCGGGCGACCGACCGCTCGAGGACGGGGACCTCGTGAGTATCGACGTGGGGGTGTTCCTCGACGGCTGGGTCGGGGACGCGGCGCGCAGTTACGTCGTCGGCACACCGCGCCCGGAGGACGAGCAGTTGATCGACCAGACCTGGGCTGCTCTGTCTGCCGGCATCGAGGCAGCCCGCGTCGGCAATCGCATGGGCGACATCGCGCACGCTGTTGGGACGATCGGACGCTCGAACGGCTACGGCATCCCGGAAGGTTGGGGTGGCCACGGCGTCGGCCGGGCGATGCACGAGGACCCGTCGGTACCCAACGAAGGTGCGCCCGGGCGGGGGCTCAAGCTCAAGCCGGGACTCGTGATCGCCATCGAGCCCATGTTCATGGCCGGCGGGTCCGACGACTACATGATCGATGACGATGGCTGGACGATCCGAACACAGGACGCCAGTCGCGCCGCACACTGCGAACACACCATCGCCATCACCGACGAGGGTCCACAGATCCTCACCGATCTGTAGACCGCGGCGCTGATGTCGTCCACCAGCAGCGAGGTGACCCGCGAGCGCGGGAAGATGGTGCGTGCGCCGATCGTGCTCGAGCGACTCCGGGAGGAACTGCCGGACGCCACGATCGCGTTGCAGTACACGACCCGATGGGAGTTGCTGGCGGCCACCATGCTGTCGGCGCAGTCCACCGACGTGAAGGTCAACGAGGTCACGCAGGTGCTCTTCCAGGAGCTGCCGGGGCCCGAGGCGGTCGCGGCCGCTCCCGTGGAGCGCATCGAGGAACTGATCGGCGCGCTGGGGCTGTTCCGGCAGAAGGCGAAGAACCTGAAGGCGGCCGCAGCCCTCATCCTCGAACACCATGGCGGCGAGGTCCCCGCCACCATGGAGGAACTCATCGCTCTGCCGGGGGTGGCGCGTAAGACCGCCAACGTGGTGTTGTCCAACGGCTTCGGCATCAATGTCGGGGTGGTGGTCGACACCCACGTCACGCGTCTGGCGCGCCGCCTGCGATTCACCCGCGCGGACGACCCCAAGCGCATCGAGCAGGACCTCATGCGCCTGTTCCCGCAGGAAGAGTGGTTGGAGGTCGCGGATCTGCTGATCCACCATGGTCGCCGGACCTGCTTCGCCCGCAGCCCTCGATGTGAGGACTGCGTCATCGAACCGTTGTGCCCGTCGTCCCAGGAGGCGGGACTCACCGACAAGCGCTGAGCCCTTCGCGCCAACCGCCGGCGGATCGCCCGGACACCGTGGCCGGGACGCTGGCTACAGACGACGTGCGACGATGCGCGACCAGATCATCGCGCCGGTCGCCAGGAGGGCCAACACGATCGCGGCGATCAGCTGGGGAACGTGCAGGGGGTTCTCGATCGTCAGCGTGTCCGCGATGATCTCCATCTCGTCGGCCCGGATCGTCAAGCCGCCGCCGTCCTCGGGGTCGGTACGCAGCAGCGTCCCCTTTACCAGGATCACGTCTCCCCGCTGCGCCGGACGTCCCACGCCGCCAATGCGTTCGTGCATGCCGTCCGGCAGCCAGACCGTCAACCCGGTGTTGAACCCGTTCTGAGCGCGATGGCCAACCAACGGCCCGACCTCCAGGGCATACGTGTCGTCGTTGACCTGGACCCAGGCGCCGCCGGATCGTTCCAGGATGTCGCCCACGACCTCGCCGGCGTAGCTGACCTCCATCCCGTCGAGAGCCGCCGGGCACCGGAAGATCTGGCCGGAACTGACGCGACCGCCGGGGACGAACCGGCCGCGAATGTCCTCGGCCGTGGTGTCGTCGGACTGGCGTGTGCAGGTCGGGCTGTCCTCGAGGATGAGCGAGGGGAGATCGTCGACCACCGAGCGACCGGTCACGTCGACCAGGGGCGCCGCAGCTTCCAGAACGACCACACCGGCAATGATGATCGTCAGGCCGACCAGCGGGGTGATCAACAGCCAGCGCGTCCGGCCACGCCGTCGCGGCGAGCTCCCGCGTCGCGAGGTTCGTCCACGGTCGTCGCCCGGTGATGACGAAGAAGCATTCATGCGGCCTTCGCCTGACCCCGCGCGAGCGAGAAGAGATAGCCGAGCAGTGCGAACACCGCGACGTACTCCAACCGGCCGAGCCACATCTGCCCGACGTACACGGCCATGAGCCCGCGGGGCATGTCGGGCGAGACCACACCGATCGAGATCCCGATGTTGGACCCCACCGACACGGACTCGAACAGGGTCTGGCTGATGTCGAAGTCACCGTACAGGAGGCCGACCATGGCCCCGACCAGATAGGTCACCACGAACAGCAGTAGCACGGTGGTGGCTGCCCGTGAGGTGTTGTCCCGCAGGATGCGCCGCTTGCCGGCGTGGTAGGTCGTGACGACCAGCGCGGATTCGGGGAGCAGGATCTTCTTGACGTCGTGGAGCAGGGTCTTGAACGCGACACCGACACGAACGGCCTTGATGCCTCCGGCCGTCGAGGATGCCATGCCGCCGATCGCCATCGCCCCGACGATGGCGGCGGGAGCCAGGACCCCCCAGTCGGTCAGATAGGTCTCGCCGACGTTGACCTGGTGGCCGGTGCTCGATACCGCCGAGACCAGCGTGAACAGCCCCTTGCGCACCAGCGGTTCGAACCGGTCGTAGGTCCCGGAGCGAAGGAGCCCGTAGCAGATCGCGGTGAAGAAGATCGTCGAGGTCACGGCCAGCGTCCGTGTCTCGAGGTGGCGGAAGACGTCGCGTGGCCGCCCCCGCCACAACGCGAAGTGAAGTCCGAAGGACAAGGTGCCGGCGATCATCAGCAGCATGACCACGACTTCCACCGCGAACGAGTGGTAGTAGATCATCGAGGCCTGCATCACCGAGAACCCGCCGGTGTCGAACGAGGCGAAGAACAGGTTGATGGCGTGATAGATCGCCCGTGGCGCCGAGAAGCTGGCACTCAGCAGCGCGAAGAACAACGCCGTGGTCCCGAGCACCAGGAACGTCCCGGCGACCGCGAAGATGAACCGGGCCGTGCGGATGAAGTTCGGTAGGATCCGCTCGTCGCGCGCCTCGGAGACGTACAGCGTGGCGACGCGCGAGCCGCCTGCGGCGAACAGCGACAGCACGACGATCACGATGCCCTGGCCGCCGGCGAACTGCAGCAGGTGTCGATAGAAGTCGTCCGAGATCGGTGTGTGGTCCAGGTCGTGGATCACCGACATGCCCGTCGTCGTCAGCCCGGACATCGCCTCGAACATGGCGGACAGCGGATCGGAGAACCGGCCGGAGAGGTACATCGGGATCGCCGCGAAGATGGCGCCGATCAACCAGGCGAGCGCCACGATCACCATGCCGTGCGCCCAGGTCAGTGGCCGGCGGGTGGCAAATCGAGCGTCGCTGACGGCTCCGACGATCAGGCACAGGCTCGCCCCGATCGTGAAGGCGGTGGCCGCGTTCCATTCCTGCGCCAGCAGGGCGATCCCCAGGGGAGCCAGCATCACCAGCCCGAGTCCGAGCAGAACCTTGCCGAGGTAGAAGGCGATCAAGCGGACGTCATCCGCGCCGGGGCGCAGCACCATCAGCCGGACCCCATGACCAGCGCGAACAGAAAAGCGATGATCGCACCGGCGGCCAACACGGCCAGCCCGAGACCCACCACGAAGCCCACACCACGGGCTGCCTGTTTGACCCAGGGATCCTCACGGCGGGAGCTCGGCATCAGCGGTGTCCGAGGAGCGCGCGGCTCAGGCGCTTCTCGAGGTCCGGCGTCGTCAGCGCGACGACCTCGTCACCCGGTTCGATGACCGTTCCACCCTTGGGGATGACGGTCTCCTCGCCGCGGAAGATCGCCACGATGACGGCTTCGTGGGGAAGCTCGATGTCCTCGAGTACCCGCGACGGGGGGCCGTGTTCGCCGGTGGGGATCCGCAGCTCCACCAGGCTGACGCGCCCACCCTTGAGGCTCGTGAGGTGGATGAGTTCCCCGACGGAGAACTCGTTCTCCAGCAGTTCGGAGATGAGGCGGGTGGAGGACACCGGCTCGATGCCGAGCGCCTCGAAGATCTCGACGTTCTTGGGGGTGTTCACGCGGCTGATGGCCCGGGTGACCCCGAATTCGATCTTGGCGAGCTGGCACGCAACGAGGTTGTCCTCGTCTTCGTGTGTGGTCGCGACGAAGACGTCGGCGCGGTCCGTGTGGGCCTGGGTGAGGTACTGCACATCCGCGGCGTCGCCTTCGATCACCAGGACGTCGGTCTCCGAGACCAACAGTTCGCAGCGTCCCGCCACCCGTTCGATGACCGTGACCTCGTGGCCCTTGAGGCTGAGGTCCTTGGCGATGTAGCGGCCGATTCGGCCACCGCCCATGATGACGACGTACACGTCTCAGACCTTCCGGGCGCGGTCGCGCGAGACCGGCGGGCGGACCAGATGTGCCAGACCGCGGTGGGCGGCGGGTTTCATGGCGACGGCGACCACGTCGTCCCGCTCCAGGCGGTCGGTGCGGTCGGGGAGGAAGACGCGGGCCCCGCGGTGAACGGCCGCCACGCGTAGGAGGCCGTCCTGCTCGAACTCCTCGACGGTCAGCCCGTGCCCTCCGGTGTCGATGTCGACTTCGACGATGGCGACGTCACTGTCCGGGTAGTCGATGTGCCGTGGGTAGCTGTCGGCCCGGAACTCGTTCAGGAACAGCTTGGCGATCGTGTGCGTCGACGACACGTAGCGGACCCCGAGTTTGCGATAGACGTCCTCGCGGTCCGGGTTGAACAGTCGAGCGATCGTGCTGGGCACCTCATAGAGGTGCGTGGCGACCTCGACGGTCATGAGGTTGGCGTTGTCCGACCGCGTCACGGCGATCAACCCGTCGGCACGCTGGATTCCGGCTTGCTCCAGCACGTCGCGGTCGGTGCAGTCACCGGTGAGGGCTTCGCCGTTGAACGACGACCCCAGTCGGTCGAAGGCCAGGGTCTCGACATCGATGACGACGACGTCGTTGTCCGCGTCGCTGGACAACTGCTCGGCGATTTCGGCGCCCAGGCGGCCACAGCCACCGATGATGATGTGCACGCTTCCGGCCCTCCGCGCACCGGGCCGGGGCCCACGTCGGGAGCCACGGGAAAGGGTCCGGCGCGCATCGGCCCGGTCCTGAAGGAACCGGGCCTCGTTGCACCAGTCTGCCACAGTAGCGCGCGACGTGGGCTCAACCCCGCGTCACCGGTCACGCAGCAGCATCCGAGATGTCGACACGCCGCAGCAGCTGTGCGTTCAGCGCGACGATGATGGTCGACAGACTCATGAGGGCGGCGCCGACCGCCATCGGCAGCACGAACCCGATGGGCGCAAGAACCCCCGCGGCCAGCGGGATCGCCACGAGGTTGTAGCCGGCCGCCCACCACAGGTTCTGGACCATCTTGCGGTACGTCGCCTCCGACAGCACCCGGATCGCGACCACGCCGCGGGGGTCGTCGGAGGCGAGCACGATGCCCGCGGATTCGATCGCCACGTCGGTACCGGCGCCGATGGCGATTCCGACGTCGGCACGGGCCAGCGCCGGGGCGTCGTTCACCCCGTCACCGACCATCGCCACCGTCAGGCCGCGGTCCTGCAATTCCGCGACCTTCGCCGCCTTGTCCTCGGGGAGAACGTCCGCGAACACCTCATTGATGTCCAGTTCTGCGGCGACCGCGTCGGCGACCTGCTGCGCATCGCCGGTGATCATGACGACCTCGACGCCGGCGTCGTGCAGCTGTTCGACGGCCGATCGGGAGACGTCGCGGACTTCGTCCTCGAGCGCGAACGCGCCGATGACCTCGTGATCGCGGACGACGTGCAGGACCGCCGCACCGCGATCGATCCAGCGCGTCGTGGCCTGTAACAGGGCATCAGGCACATCGAGGTCGAGGTCGCGCAACAGCGCCGGTCCACCGACCGCCACCTCGGTGCCGTTCACCTGGGCACGGACGCCTCGCCCGGTCATGGAGGCGAAGTCGGACGCGGTCGGCACCTCGACGCGGTCGGCCGCAAAGGCGTGGATGGCTCGCGCCAGCGGGTGCTCCGAGTCCGCCTCGACCGCACCTGCGAGACCGAGCACCTCGTCATCGGCAACCCCGTCGACCGTCGCGAAGTCCGTGACCACGTGTGCGCCGCGCGTCAGGGTGCCGGTCTTGTCGAACAGCACGGCGTCGATCCGCCGCATGCCTTCGAGCGCCAACCGGTCCTTGACCAGGATACCCGATCGCGCGGACTTGGAGGTCGAGATGGAGGTCACCAGCGGGATCGCGAGCCCCAGGGCGTGCGGACAGGCGATCACCAGGACCGTGACCGTTCGGTTGATCGCGAAACCGGGCTCGCCGAGCAAGCTCCACACCACGGCCGTCAGCGTCCCGGCGGCCACCGCGACGTAGAAGAGCAGTGCCGCGGCCCGGTCGGCCAGCACCTGCGTGCGAGAACGGGACGCCTGTGCGTCGGCGACCATCCGTTCGATTCCGGCGATGGCCGTATCGTCGCCCGTGGCCGTTACCTCGATGCGGAGGCTGGCATCGGCGACCACCGTGGCGGCCACGACGCGGTCACCCTCCCCGCGGGCTGCGGGGTTGGACTCGCCGGTGATCATGGATTCGTCCACATCCGCCGAGCCCTGGACGATGGTGCCGTCCGCGGGAATGCGGGCTCCCGGACGCACCAGGACGACATCACCCACCTCCAGGTCGGCGATCGGGACCTTGTGGGTGTCACCGTTGTCGTCGACCCGTTCGGCCTCGTCGGGCAGCAATTCGGCGAGCGCGGCCAGCGCGCCACGGGCCTGGCCGATGGCGCGCATCTCGAGCCAGTGCCCCAGCAGCATGATCGCGATCAGCAGGGCGAGTTCCCACCACAGTTCCTGGTCGAACAGCCCGAGGGCGTCCGCCATGGAGGTGACGTACGCCACGGTGATCGCCATGCCGATCAGCAGCATCATCCCGGGCGACCGGTCCTTGGCCTCCTGCCAACCGCCCGTGAGGAACGGCCAGCCCCCGTAGAAGAAGATGATCGTCCCCAGCACCGGCGCGATCCAGGCACTGCCGGGAAAGCTCGGCGCCGTGTAGCCGAACCACTCCTCAACCAGGGGCGCCCAGATGACGACGGGCACCGTCAGGGCGAGTGTCAGCCAGAACCGGTCGCGGAACATCGCGGCGTGGTCGCCGTGACCGCCATGGTCGTCGTGGTCACCGTCGTCACCGTGGTCACCAGCATGCGGGGTGCGGTGATCCTCCGGGTGGTCGTGCGCGTCGGAGGTCGTGCGTGCCTTCGCCGAGTCCATACGGTCCTCCATGCTCGACACTGCGTGTCCTCGAGCGGCAGCGCCGGCACGCTGGCCCCTCGCTGTCATCGTTTTGCTGTCATGGCTGGAAAGCGTACCCCCCTAGGGTATATGTGGCCACCGCAGGCGGCGTTGGGACGGCTGCGGTGTGTCGATACCCTGCCGGCATGGTTCCCCACACGTTGTTGCTCGCCGCCCCCCGGGGCTTCTGCGCCGGTGTCGACCGCGCGGTGCTGATCGTCGAGAAGGCCCTGGAGGCGTTCGGTGCACCGGTCTACGTTCGCCACGAGATCGTCCACAACAAGTATGTCGTCGAATCGCTCCGGCAGAAGGGTGCGGTGTTCGTCGAGGACGAGTCACAGGTCCCGCCGGACGAGGTCATCGTGTTCTCGGCGCATGGCTCGCCCCCGTCCGCGTTCGAGAACTCCAAGCGGCTCGGCCACACGCTGATCGACGCCACCTGTCCGTTGGTCACCAAAGTGCACCACGAGGCGCGCCGGTACGCCCGGGACGGTCTGGACATCGTCATGATCGGCCACGACGGCCACCAGGAGGTCGTCGGCACGATGGGGCAGTCGCCCGACCGCATCCGGCTGGTCGAAACTCCAGAGGACGTCGATGCACTCGACCTCGATCCCGACCGGCCCGTGACCTACATCACCCAGACCACCCTGTCGATGGACGAGACCTCCACCGTCGTGGACCGTCTCAACGAGCGCTTCCCCGGGTTGCAGCAGCCCAAGAGCGACGACATCTGTTATGCCACGCAGAACCGCCAGGATGCGGTCAAGCAACTGGCGGAACGTTGCGACCTGGTGCTGGTCGTCGGATCGCAGACGTCGTCGAACAGCAAACGACTGGTGGAGGTGTCCAAGGACCGTTCGGTCCCGGCCTACCTGGTCGATGATGTGTCCGAGATCGACGAGGCCTGGCTGGACGGCGTCGGAACCGTGGGGCTGACGTCCGGAGCCTCGGCCCCCGAGGTGCTGGTCGAGGAGGTCATCGACTGGTTCATGGCGCGCGGGACGCAGACCGTGGACACCGTGCTGGTGGTCGACGAGGACGTGGAGTTCAGCATGCCGTCGGCCCTCGCCCGCAAGCTCGCCGAGGTTGCGGACGCCGGCTGACGTCGCCGATCAGATGTCCGGTTCCTCCGGCGATTCGGGGTCGTCCAGCACCTCGAGGTAGGTGTCCCACATCGGGGCAGCCAGCAGTTCGGCCTGCCAGGGGCGCAGGCCCGCGAGATCGCACAGCGCGGCGGCGTCCTGCGGCTGGCCGACCACGGCGGTCCACAACGGCCGGGACGGGCACAGGACACCCGAGTCCACGCCGATGTCCTTGGCGATCTGCGCCCGACGCTTCCGCAGTGCGTCGTAGGCGCGGCGGTCCGTGTCGGTCCACCGGCGACCGTCGCCATCCCTTGTCTCCGGCGGTCCTTCCGTGGCGGCGGTGATCGCCGCCATGAGCGGCTCGGCGTGACGGCGGAGCAGGGACCGACAACGCTGGCTGCGGCGGACGAGTTGGGCTTCAGTTGCCGGCGGCGTCGTCGCGAGGTCGCGGAGGATGTCGTCGTGGATCAACCGGTTCGGGGCGATGTCATGGTCCTGCGCGATCTCTTCGCGTGCATCCCACAGTGCGCGCAGCACGGCACGTTGCCCGTCCGACAACCGACCCGCGCCCTTGACACGGGTCCAGTCCCGGCGGTTCTCGCCGGCCCGTTCGATGGTGGCGGCCAATTCCTGGTGGTACCAGGCGGCGCGGCCTGCGGCGTCCAACCGTTCCTCCATGGCGCGCCACAACCGTGGCAGGTGCACAACGTCACCGGCCGCGTAGTTGGCCATGCCCGGACCCAGGGGACGCTGCTCCCAGTCCGCTCGCTGGAAGGCATTCTTGTCACCGTCGAGCTCGACGCCCAGCACCTCGTGCAGCAGCGGTCCGAGGCCGATCGGCAACCCCAGGACGGCGGCCGCGACGGCGGTGTCCGCAACCTGATCAGCGTCGATTCCGCGCCCCGCCAGGGGTTCCAGGTCGTTCTCGATCGCGTGCAGCACCGCGATCCGAGCGGGTCCGAAGAAGTCGTCGACGTCGGGA
The DNA here is from genome assembly GCA_041688045.1 of Nitriliruptoraceae bacterium. Lineage (GTDB taxonomy): Bacteria > Actinomycetota > Nitriliruptoria > Nitriliruptorales > Nitriliruptoraceae > CSSed11-175R1. The sequence continues at coordinate 5,336 of JBDNIX010000005.1, read as the reverse complement.
AACGCCTCGATCGAGACGGCATCCAACAGGACACAGTGACCCTCGACACCGATCTGGATGAGTGCGGCACGCCGGTAGTACAGGTGGGCATCGGCACGCTCGACATCCACACCCACGACATCGGCGTCGACCTGCGCCAGGGCGGCGGAGACGGCCGCGGGCTCGTCGACGAAGGTCACGCCGAACGGTGGACCGGTCGCCGACGCGACAGCGTCCGCCGCGTCGGTCGCTGATGGGTCTTTGTGCACGCAGAGCCGCCAATGGGTGGGGCAGGGACCGTGGTTCGTACGGCAGGCTATCCGTCCGGATGCACCGACCCGGGGCATCCGCGTGGCACCCTGCAGCATTCGACCCTGCCCGAACTTCGCGCCTCTGGAGCTGTCCATGTCCGTTCCGCCGACCCTGCTGTGCGTGCATCCGCATCCGGATGACGAATCCATCGCGTGCGGTGGGGTGCTGGCCAAGGCGGCCGCGACCGGGGTCCGCGCCGTGGTCGTGACCTGCACCGGTGGGGAGGAGGGCGACAACCTCGCGGGCATCGACCTCGGCGACGATGACATGGTGACCCACCGCCGCCGGGAGTTGGAGGACGCGCTCGCTGCGCTGGGTGTCGTGCACCACCACTGGCTCGGATATCGCGACAGCGGCATGGTCGACACCCCCGGCAATGAGCACCCCGACAGCTTTCATCGCGCCGACCTGGACGAAGCTGCCCGTCGCCTGGCCGCGATCATTCGGGCCGAACAGCCGCAGGTGGTCATCTCGGACGACGAGCACGGGACCTACGGCCATCCCGACCACGTCAAGGCCAACCGTGTCGCCGTCCGTGCCGTGCAGATGGCGGCCGATCGGGACGCCGATGTCCCGGGCGTGCCCTGGCGCGTTGCCAAGCGCTATGTGCACACCCTGGGTCGTGGTCGATTGCTGGCGGCGCACACGTCCCTGTTGGAATCGGGGTTGGCGTCGCCCTTCGGCGAGCAGGACGTGGCCACGGTCGACGACCTGCCGTTCGGAACCGACGACGAGTTGGTGACCACCGAAGTGGACGTGCTCCTCTGGATGGCGAACAAGCGGGCGGCACTGGCCGCATACCGCAGCCAGATCGGCCCGGACTCGTTCTTCTTCAACACGCCCGATGACCTGTCAGGAGCCGTCTTCGGCACGGAGCAGTTCGTGCTGGAGGAGGGACGACCAGGTGGACCCGGTATCGAAACCGACCTGTTCGCCGGACTCCTGGACGGCAGCGGTGACGGGGTGACACCGGATGTCTTTCGGACCGTGCTCGGCCACTTCGCGACGGGCGTGGCGGTCATGACGTCGATGGCGGACGACCACCCGCACGGGATGACGGCCAATGCCGTGACGTCGGTGTCGCTCGATCCGCCGTTGGTGCTGGTCTGCGTGGACCGGTCGGCGGTGATGGCGGGCATCGTCGAGGAGGCCGGCGCGTTCGCGTTGTCGTTCCTGACCGACGACCAGGAGGAGGTCTCGCAGTGGTTCGCCGATCCCACGCGACCCGACGGCGGTGACCAGTTCGATGGGGTCGCGACCCTGACCGCGACCACCGGCAGCCCCATCCTGGAGGGCTCCCACGCGTGGGTCGATTGTCGCCGGTGGGCCACCTACGACGGGGGGGACCACGTCATCGTGGTGGGTGAGGTCGTCGCCCTGGGGCATCCGGACACCCCTGTGGACGGCCCGACGACCTCGCCGTTGCTGTATCACCAGGGCCGCTACGCCAGGCTCGCGACCGACGCCTGAGGTGGCGCCGTCTTCAGTGCGGCGTTCCGAAGAGGCGGTCGCCGAAATCGCCGAGACCCGGCCAGATGTAGCCGTTCTCGTCCAGGCGGTCGTCGATCGCGGCGGTGACGATCCGGACCCCTGGATTGTCGTCGAGGATGCGGTCGATTCCCTGCTGGGTCGCGGTCACCCCGAGCACGGTGACCTGTTCGGCCCCTTCGGCGTCGAGCGCCTTGACAGCATCGGAGGCGGATCCGCCGGTTGCGAGCATCGGCTCGAGCACCAGGACCCAGGCGCCGTCCAGGGGCGGGACCTTGAAGTAGTACCGCCGGGCCTGCAGCGTGTCGGCATCCCGCTCCAGCCCGATCATGCCCACCAGCGCGGTCGGCAGGACGTCATGAACGCCGGGGAGCAGGCCGAGTCCGGCACGCAAGACCGGGACGGCCACGATCGTACGTCCGGGAGACTGTGTTGGCGCGGGGCCGAGCGGCGATTGGACGGTGCCTTCGACCGACGGGATGTCCTTGACGGCGCGAAGCGCCAGGATCGATCCCAGCCGCTGAGCGTGATACCGAAAGTGTTCGGGTGAGGTGCCGGCATCCCGGAGCGAGGCCAGCTGCACGCCGGCGATGGGATCGTCGTCGAGCACGGTCACTGCAGACACGTCGCACCTCGGTACACGGTTCGCGGAGCCCGGCCGGGGCCCCGACGCGGCAGGGCTAGCCTACTGGGAACGTCATCACCGACAGGCACGCTCGGATCGTCAAGGGGGCACGATGAGCGCCCGGAGCCGACACTCGCCGGCCCGCGTGGTCATCGCCGTGTTGTTGGGCCTGGCGCTTTGTGCCTGCACCGACAACGGCGCTCCCGATCCGGTGGAACCCGAGGAGTCGGCCGAGGATCCCGAGCCGCCACCGCAGGTCGGCATCGACGCCGCGGTGGTGCTGCCACCCCGATCGGCGACGGCGGCCCCCACCATCACCGCCATCGACGTCGATCTGCAGGTGCTGGAGGCCGCGAACCAGCCCGAGCTCGGGTCGGTACGCGGGTTGACCCCCGACGAGCCGGTCTTCGTCCGAGATCTGGCTCGGTTCGCCGGTCAGCGGGGCGCGGACCTCACGTGCGTACTGGGCGACGACGGGCACGACGTCGTGATGGACCTTCACCGTCTGCATCCCGCGGCCAGGTTCTGTGCGGTCGTCGTGACGGAGCCGGAGACGCCGTCCGCTGCCGGCATCGATGTGCTGGTCCTGCGTTCCGCGGAGGTCGGTCACGTCGTCGGCCGGGCGGCAGAGGCGCTACCGGGCGACCGCGTGGCCGTGGCCGTCGGTGGAGGAGCTCTGGAGCAGGGCCCCTTCCTTGAGGGGCTCCGTGCCGGGCTGGGTGGCGTCGGGGTCACGATGCTCGACGACGCCGATCTGGATGGGGAGGAGCTCGTCCGACGAGCCGTCGCTGCCGGGACCACAACGATCGTGGTCGGCACCGACGACCGGGCGCCCGCGGTCATTGCCGCGGCGCGAACAGCGGGGCTGGCCATCGTCGCCCCTGCGGAGTTGGCTTCAGACGGCGATGGCGTCGCGGTGACGTGGCGGGTGCGGTGGGATCGGATCCTGCAACCGTCGATCGACCGAGCGGTCGGACGCACCGAACCGGCCGGTCTGTCGATGGGCTTTGCCGAGGGCGTTTTCGACGTGCAGGTGGTGTCGGGACCGGTGAGCCTCGACACGCTGGTCCCTGAGTTGATCGCGGATATCGAACGCGGTGCCCTCGATCCGTTGACGGCGGCACCTCCTCCTCCTCCTCCTCCTCCTCCTCCCGACGAGCCTGACGAGTCGCCCGATCCGGATGAGACCGACGATCCGCCGCCGACCGGGACGCCCGACGACGATGACGTTGACCCTGCCGAAGCGGACGAGGACACTCAGTCCTGAGGTCGGTTCGGGGGTTCCTCGCTCCCGATGGGACCATGAGCTCTACGATGCAGTCCACTCGCCCCCGGGAGGGGCTCCGTTCACCCTCAGTGAGGCTGCTGTGCGCCGCGCCAAGATCGTTGCCACCCTCGGGCCTGCGCTCGAAGATCCGGACCGGCTCCGCGCGGCCATCGCCGCCGGGATCGATGTCGTGCGCCTCAACTTCTCGCACGGCAGCAAAGAGGAGCACAAGGACCGGCTGGACCTCGTCCGCAACATCGCCCAGGATCTCGGCAAGAACGTCGGCAGCCTGGGGGACCTCCAGGGTCCGAAGATCCGACTCGGCATCGTGCCGGATGCCGGGGTGCTCCTGGAGGACGGCGGCCAGGTGGTCCTCATCGCCGGTGTGGAAGAGGTCGAGTCCCCCGACGAGGACGGCTCGCCCGTCCTGCCGGTGGTCTACGAGCAGCTGGCCAAGGATGTGGAGCCGGGTGCCCTGATCCTGATGGACGACGGGCTGCTGCGGTTGGTCGTGTCCTCCGTCGAGGGGGACCGGGTCCACGCACGGGTGGTCGTCGGTGGCCTGGCGAAGTCGCGCAAGGGCGTCAACCTCCCCGGCGTCAAGGTGTCGGCGACCAGCCTGACGGACAAGGACCGGGAAGACGTCCGCACGATGGTCGACATCGGTGTGGACTGGATCGCGATGTCGTTCGTCCGCACGGCGGAGGACGTCACGGTGGTCCATGACCTGGTCCGCTCGCACGGCGGCGCGCAACCGATCGTGAGCAAGCTCGAGCGTCCGGAGGCCGTGGACAACCTCGAGAGCATCATCGCCGTCACGGACGCGGTGATGGTGGCCCGTGGCGACCTGGGCGTGGAGATCGGCCCGGAGCGGGTCCCGGCGATCCAGAAGGAGATGATCGACCTGGCCAACCAGGCCAGCCGTCCGGTCATCACCGCGACCGAGATGCTGGATTCGATGATCCGCAGCCCCCGGCCGACGCGCGCCGAGGCATCGGACGTCGCCAACGCCATCTTCGACGGTACCGACGCCGTGATGCTGTCGGGCGAGACCGCGGCGGGGCGCTACCCCGTCGAAGCCGTCCGCACGATGGCCCGCATCATCGAGGTGGCGGAGGCCTCCAGCCATCGCGTCCACACCATTGCGCCGGTGACCCACCAGGTGCTCGGTAGCGTGGTCGCGAAGGCCGCGGTGCAGATCGCGGACGACGTCGAAGCCGTGGCGATCCTCGTGTTCAGCTTTTCGGGCAAGTCGGTCCAACTGGTGTCGAAGTTCCGTCCCCGTCAGCCGGTGATCGGCCTGACCACGGAGTTCCGGGCCAAACAGCGCTTCGCCCTCATGTGGGGCACCGACGGCCAGTTGGTGCCGATGAAGGACCACTCCGGAGACCTCATCCTGGCGGCCGACGAGATCTGCCTCGAGCACGGCTATGGCTCCCGAGGTGAAGCGGTGGTCATCGTGTCGGGTATTCCGGGCGGCGTCGGCGGGACCAACCGGGTCCTGGTGCACCGTCTGGGTTCGATGTCCGACTGAGCCGTTCGACGACAGGCGCGGATCCCGACGTCCGGCCCGTGACCGGCCGGTGATCGTGGCTGCGGCCGGGCAGGAGGAGTGACGGATGGACGTGCCTCCGGAGTTGCGGGACGAGAAGTACTGCGTCCTGG
>JBDNIX010000099.1:0-5538 GCA_041688045.1 Nitriliruptoraceae bacterium | reverse complement strand
CTCGGACTCGAGGTAAGGCGAAGATCTCGGCGATGCGCTCGGCGCCGGCAGCGTCGAGCTGCTCCAGGGCACGCAACGCACCCATGTTCTCGGTGACCTGTTCGACGCGTGATGCTCCGGTGATGACGCTCGACACGTTCGGGTTGGCGGCCGCCCACGCGATCGCGAGCTGCGGCATCGTGACCCCGAACTCGTCCTCGGCGACCTGCTTGAAGCGCTGGAGGGCATCGTTGTAGCGGCCGTCGGTCAGGCGGTCCCGCAGGAACGCGTACCCCTCGAGCTCGGCGCGGCTGCCCTCCGGGATGCCGTCGAGGTACTTGCCCGTGAGCAGCCCGGATGCCAACGGTGACCACGTCGTGGTACCGATGCCGATCTCGTCGTAGAGGCGGGCGTATTCGTCTTCGACACGCTCCCGGTGGAACAGGTTGTACTGCGGCTGCTCGACGATCGGCTTGTGCCAACCCCGGCGGTCCGCGATCTCCCACGCGCCGCGGATCTCGTCCGCGTTCCACTCCGAGGTTCCCCAGTACAGGGCCTTGCCGCGGTCGATCGCGTCGGACATCGCCCGAACCGTCTCCTCCAGCGGGGTGTCCGGATCGGCCCGGTGGCAGTAGATGAGATCGAGGTAGTCCAGGCCGAACCGTTCCAACGACGCATCGATGGCTTCCAGCAGATACTTGCGGTTCAACGTGTGGCGCGAGTTCGGCCCGTCGTGCCTGCCCCAGAAGAACTTGCTGGAGACCACGTAGCTGTCACGCCGCCACCCGAGCTTGCGGATCGCCTCGCCCATGATGCGTTCGGACTCGCCGCCGGCATAGGCCTCGGCGTTGTCGAAAAAGTTCACGCCTGCGTCGTATGCGGCGGCCATGCAGTCGACGGCCTTGTCGACGTCCACCTGGTTCTTGAACGTCACCCAGGACCCGAAGCTCAGGACACTGACCTTGAGTCCCGACCGTCCGAGTCGGCGGTATTCCATCTCCTGCGACATGCTGCATCCTTCGGATCGTGGATCGGTGTGTCTCGTGGATCGGTGTGTCTCGTCGATCGGTGTGTCGGGGGCCGGGACGACGCGGGCGCGCCACAGCGACGTTCGGAGACGCCGTGCTCCGCGCACGGTGGCGACGTCACCGGGTGTATGCGGGGCGCCACCCGGATCGGCCGACGCGGATGTTGCTACGTTCGTCCGACGGCGTCGAGCGGCTGATGCAGCGAGCCTATCCCCGTGACGCGCCCCCTACCGGAGCGAGGAACCGCCCATGCGTCTGCTCATCACCGGCGCCACCGGCTTCGTCGGTGGACGCATTGCCCGCTGCTACGTCGACCGCGGGGACGATGTGGCCGTCGTCGTACGTACGCCGTCACCGGACCTGGCAGAGACCGGGGTCACACAGATCTCGGGTGGCTTTGCGGCCATCGACCCCGCGATGCTCGAAGGTGTCGATGTCGTCGTGCACGCGGCAGCGGGAAGCGGACCGGATCTCGACACGGCGCGTGCCGTCAACCGCGACGGCACCGCACGAATCGTCGATGCGGCCACGGTCGCCGGGGTCGATCGGTTCGTCCACATTTCGACGACGTCGGTGTACGTCCGCAGCCAGGCTGCGGACGGCATGCTCAGCGAGGACTCGCCGCTGATGGCCGACGAGGATGGGTCGGGGACGGTCGGCAGTCCCTATGCCATCACGAAAGCGGAGGCCGAGCGCGAGGTCCAACGCGCCGTCGAGGCCGGCCTGTCCGCGGCGATCCTCCGCCCTCCCGCCATCCTCGGGGCCGCCCCGACCTCCACGTGGGGCACTCGCGTCCCGCGACTGGTGATCGACGGCGCCACCCTGCCGATGCCATCCCGGACCACGTTCGGATGGGTGCACGTCGATGACCTGGTCGACGCGGCCGTGGCCGCCGGGGACACCCGCGACGTCTTCGTCGCAAACGTCGTCGGCGGCCACGTCCCCTTCGCCACCTACCTCGATGCGTTGGTGGCCATGCTGCCGACACCGCCGTCCGAACCGGTATTCCCGGATCGCGACCCGTGGCAGGGTCGGTACGCGACCGGTCGCGCCACTAGCATCCTCGGCATTCCGATCGACCGGACGTTCGAGGACGGCATGGCAGAAATCGCAGACTCCTGGCGCGCCGGCGACCCCGGGGGCGAGGTGTGACGTCCCAACCCAAACACATGCAGTCGCGGCGCGCCGTCCCACAGACACTGACCGAGGCACAACGAGAACGGTTGCGTTCGCTCCTGCACGACCCGGACACCTGGGTGTTGCGTCCCGGCTGGGAGCCCTACCTGCTGCACGGGGACGAGGGGACGCTCGTCGCAACGGACAGTCTCACCAACGATCACCGCATCGCGTCGATCGCCTGGCTGCGACAACAGCGCCACGCCCTGCACCGAGCACTCGAGGGCGGCGACATCGCCCCCGACGGGTGGCTGGAGTCCCTGCCGCTCTACCAGCGGCTCATGAGTCGACACCGGCCTGTCTGACCGGCCTGTCTGACCGGCCTTTCTGACCGGGCGTCTGCGACCTACCCCTCCTGTTCAACCGCCGCTGCAAACCGCTGCAACGCACCGATCCAGCGATCGGGGTCCGCGGCCTTGTAGCGCAGGTGGTCGTACACGTTCGCGTGCGGCAGGATGAGGAAGCGCTCGTCTGCCAGACCGTCGATGACGGCGTCCGCGACCTGGTCGGGTTCGATGACCTCGGCGGCACGGCGCACGATGCGAGGCGCCAGCGCACCTTCCTCCAGCCCCTCGTTGAGCAACCGCGTGTTGACGCCCTGCGGACAGAGCGCACTGACGCGTACGCCCTGGGGTCCGTAGGTGATCGCCAGCCATTCGGCGAACGCCACCGCCGCGTGTTTCGTGACCGTATAGGGCGCATCCCCGACCATCGTGAGCAGGCCCGCGGCTGAACACGTCGCCAGCACGTAGCCGCCACCGCGCTCGACCATCGCCGGGATCACGGCCTGGGCGGCGTGGACGTGCGCCAGCACGTTGATGTTCCAGGACCGTTCCCAGGCGTCGGGGTCGGCATCGAGACCCTGGCCGGTGCCGATGCCGGCGTTGGAGCACAGCAGCTCCACCGGGCCGAGCTCCTCCGCGGCAGCGACCATGTCTCGGACCTGCTCGCGGTCGGCGACGTCGGTCCGTCGGGCCACCACCCTGGTATCCGACGAGGCCCGCCCCACACCCTCGGCGACCGCGACGACAGCAGCTTCATCGAGGTCAGCCAGCAACAGGCCGGCGGCGCCCTCCGACGCGAACCGACGGGCGAGCGCCGCCCCGATGCCGTTGCCGGCGCCGGTGATCAGTACGACGTTACCGTGCACGTCCATGGTGGCCTCTCTCGTCCGTGCCCGGGGATCCGGCGACCACCTGCCAATCCGACAGCCCCTGCAAGGCCTGCGCCAGACCCGGTGGCGGCGCCGTCGGCCGGCCCTCCAGATCCGTCAGCGCAGCCCGCACATCGTTGGTCGCAATGAGCTCGTCGCCGCGCAACATCCGCTGATGCCAGGTCGAGGAGACCCGACGCAGATCGGTGATGGTGCTCTCGATGGTCAGCACGTCACCGGCCGTCGCCGGGGCCCGGAAGCGCACGTTGACCTCGACGACGACGATGTGGTGCCCCAACTTCTGCAGCCGCGACAGCCCGAAGCCGATGCGTTCGAGCAGTTCGACACGTGCCTCCTCGAAGTAGTTGAGGTAGACGCCGTGATTGACGTGCCCGTAGGGGTCCAGTTCGTGGAAGCGCACGCGAATGGAGGTCATGAGCATCGTCCTGCCGGCTTGCCCACCGACGAATCACGGCGGGGTCGCAGGGCAGGCTAGTGCTGGCAGCGACACTGCAGTGCGTCGATGTCCGGCCTACCGTCGCCATCCTGTCGGTGCCTCCCGCATGGCCCGACCGAGGGGAGCGACCACATGTTCCGTCCGGAGGCGGAAGGCGCCAGCGAACCGGCGCGCCGCGAACTGCAGGGTCGGCAGCTGCACGAGCTGATCAGCCACCTGACGCGCTCGCACAGCGACTTCTGGCGCGAACGACTCGCCGACGTCGACGCTGGCGACATCCGCATGGTCGAGGATCTCACCCAGCTCCCGTTCACGGCGAAACGCGATCTGCGCGACACCTACCCGTGGGGGATGTTGGCCGTTCCCCGTGCCTCGGCCGTCCGCGCCCACGCGTCGTCGGGGACCAGCGGGAAGTCCACCATCGTGGCCTACACCGCACACGACATCAGCATCTTCGCCGAGGTGGTGGCTCGTTCGATCGTGTGCGCGGGCGGTCAGTCCGACGACGTGCTGCACGTTGCGTATGGCTACGGCCTGTTCACCGGGGGACTCGGCCTGCACTACGGCGGCGAACGGCTGGGGGCGACCGTGATCCCGGCCTCGGGCGGCAACGTCGAACTGCAGCTGGAGTTGCTCACCGATCTCCAGGCACACGGGCTGGCCTGCACACCGTCGTTCGGGATGCTGTTGGCCGAGCGGGCTGCTGCCGCCGGCGTCAGCGACCTGAGCCTGCGCTACCTCATCTGTGGCGCTGAGCCGTGGTCGGAGGGCTTGCGGACCAAGCTGGAGACGGCATGGTCCGATCTTGCCGGCCATCCGGTCATCGCCCGCGACATCTATGGGCTCACGGAGGTGATCGGACCAGGGGTGGCGATGGAATGCGCCGAGGCGCCTGGCAGCCTGCACGTCTTCGATGACCACTTCCTTCCCGAGATCCTCGACCCCGACACCGACCGGCGGATGCCCGACGGGCAACGCGGAGAACTGGTCCTGACCACGATGACCAAGGAGGCGCAGCCGGTGGTGCGCTACCGCACGGGGGACATCACCTCGCTGCAGCGGGGCACCTGCCGCTGTGGGCGGACCCACCCGCGGATCGCCCGGATCGAAGGGCGGACCGACGACATGCTGATCATCCGCGGGGTCAACGTGTTCCCGCGCGAGATCGAGACGGTCATCCTGGAGGCCCCCGAACTCAACGGCGCCTACGCCATCGTCGTGGACCGGCGGGAGACGATGCCGGCCCTGGAGATCCATGCCGAGGTTGCCGGCTCCTCGGTTCCCGAGGAACTCGCAGCCCGCCTGCAGGAGAACCTGACCAGCCGCTTGCGGGTGACACCGCGTATCCGCATCCACCCGGAAGCGACCCTGCCCCGAACGAGCGTCGGCAAGGTCAAGCGCGTCTATCACCGTGACGACGACACTGATCCGCTCGGCCTCGACACGGCATCCGCGATCTAGCCTGCGGCCTATCCTCGGTCGACGCCGATCGCCCGTCATCTCTTCGTTTCGCTGCTCCCGCTCCCCGGCCGTCGAGGACCCTCGTGCGCAACCAGGCTCAGCTGATCACCTATGTGGACCGGCTCGCCGGCGACTTCGCGGGCCTCCGCGAGCTGTTGGAGGGTCCCCTGCAAGGCGCCTTCGGAGGCGTCCACGCCTTGCCCTTCTTCGACCCGATCGACGGATCGGATGCCGGGTTCGATCCGATCGATCACCGCGAGGTGGATCCGCGTCTGGGAACGTGG
>JBDNIX010000098.1:0-6095 GCA_041688045.1 Nitriliruptoraceae bacterium | reverse complement strand
TGTCCTTCACGCGCTGCTCGTATCCCGAGTAGGTGTGCACGACGTACCAGTCACCGTGCAGACGGGCGAGCTCCTTCTGGTCACGCACGTGCTCGAGCGACCGGGGCCGCGGCCGACGGGCCGGCGGCGCGTCGGCGTCGGGTGCGGTCGCTTCGGCTGCGTCATCCGAACCGGCCGGTGCGTCGTCGGAGGTCACGTCGTCCGAAGCCTCATCCGCCCCGGCGAGCCCGAGCAGGTCGTCGAGGTCGTCGTCGGCGGCGTCTGGCGCGGCGGCGGTGTCGTCACGCTCGACCTCGGCGTCCGTGGTGTCGCCGGCAGTGTTGTGGTCGACCTCAGACGTGGCGTCCAGATCGGTGGTGGCCGACGTGGTGTCGGTGCTTGGCACGGGGGGCTCCTCGGACGCCTCAACGGGCGCCGGTTCCGGGGTGGTGGGATCAGTGGACATGGTGAGACATCACCCCAGGGTGTTGACGACGGCTTCGCGGATGACGAAATCCATGCCCCAGACGAGCATGATGAGGACGAACGACGTCACCAGCACGACAACGGTGTACGACACGACCTCTTGGCGGTCCGGCCAGGCCACCTTGCGCAACTCGCTGCGGACTTCGCGCAGGAACTGGGTCAATCCGGTTCGTGCGCGCGCTCCGGCCTCGTTGGCGGCACTGGGTAGATCACTGGTGCGGGCTTCCTCGCGCCGTGCACGACGCTTGCCTTCGCGACTCATGTGGAACTCCTGCTCCCCTCACCGGATCGAGGTGGGATCGGTCGTGGGTTCGACGACGGCGAGGGATCTGATCTGTGGTGGCCGTCGATCAGCCGATCGGGCCGGTGGAACGTGCGGGGGTTCGGTGGACGGTCGACCCTGGCCAGGGTGGCTGTGGGTGGGTCGCACGGGAGGAGGGACTTGAACCCCCAACCGCCGGTTTTGGAGACCGGTGCTCTGCCAAATTGAGCTACTCCCGTCCGTCCCGGTCCAGGGGCGGCCGGTTGCCGGTCCGGCGCACGGGGTTCGTGGTGTGGCCAGCCGGGTCACCAGACCCCTGACACGGGAACGCTGCCCCCGTAGGAGCAGCTGGGGCACAAGAGTAGCCCTCCGCGAGCCCCCGCGACAACCGCGAGGTGCATCCCCGCACGGATTCGTCGCACTGCGCGCCTCGCGGACGTGCTCAGACGCTGATGCGACCGGTTCCGCGCAGGATGCGGGTCCCATCCTCGGTGTCCCCGAACAGTTGGACCGTGGCCACGCCGTCCGCCACCTCGGTGACCTTGCCGCCGAACGTCGAGGTCGTACCGAGCGGCCACGGTCGGGTGAAGCGAACGGAGATCTCAAGGACCTTGTCCGGGCCGCCGGCGAACGCCGTCAACGCCCGGGAAGCGAGCCCCATGGAGAACATGCCGTGGGCGATGATGCCACCCGTGGGACTGACCTGGCCGGCGAAATCCTGGTCGTAGTGCAGGGGGTTGAAGTCCCCAGAGGCACCGGCGTACATGGTGGACGTCGTCAGGTTGGATGCCTGGACTACGGGGTCGAGTTCCGCGCCCACGTCGATCACGCGAGTCATGACGCCTCCTTGGAAGCCGCTGCCTGGCCGTCCCGCCCCGGGGCCTCGTCGGCCGGCGCCGACCCCAGGAAGACAATGACGGCCTCCGACGTGACCGCGTGCTCGTCGGTGTCATCGAACCGGCAGGCAACCTGGATGGTCATCATCTCGTTGCTGCCACGTGCGCTGATGTCGGTGATCTGCGGCGTGCAGACCAGCCGGTCGCCGGGTCGCAGCGGACGATCGCCGAACCGGAACGCATGGGAACCGTGCACCAGCTTGTGGTGGGTTCCGAGATCCGGATCGGCGAAGATGTCCGTGCTCCCCCGCATGACGGTGAAGCACGCAGCGAAGGTGGGCGGGGCGAGGCAGTCGTCACCGTCGCTGAGATACCGGGGGTCGGTCTCCCCGAGGGCCCCGGCGTACTCACGGATCTTCTCCCGCGAGACCTCGTAGGCGTAGGCCGGGTAGGTGGCCCCGACCTTGTCCGTGTTCAACGCCATGCCTGCCTCCAACGATCTGCCGACGGCGCGCATCCTAGGTGACCGCACGCGAACGACGGCCCGCCGTCGCCGGCGGGCCGTCGCAGATCGTCGATCAGCCGAAGAATCAGCGCGTCTCGCGGTGCAGCTCGTGGGTCCGGCAGCGGGAGCAGTACTTCTTGAGCTCGATCCGCTCGCGCTGGTTGACCCGGTGCTTGGTGGTGATGTAGTTGCGCTCTTTGCACTCCACGCAGGCCAACGTCACCTTCGGTCGGTTGTCGTTCTTCGCCATGACTGGACTTCTCTCTCTAGAAACACTCCCCGACGGGCCGGCACTGGCACACGGGTCGAGGAAGCGGGCCGAACGAACAGAGTAGCTGGCGAGGCGACCTGCCATTCCGGGCGGCTCATCATGGCCGCAGCCTGGAGGATCGTCGCCTCGCCAGCGGGTGGTACAGGACCTACTTGAGGATCTTGGTGACGCGGCCGGCACCAACCGTGCGGCCACCCTCACGGATCGCGAACTTCAATCCCTCATCCATGGCGATCGGTGCGATCAACTCCACAGACATCTCGGTGTTATCCCCCGGCATTACCATCTCCACACCATCAGGCAACGTGACCGACCCGGTCACATCCGTGGTCCGGAAATAGAACTGCGGCCGATAGTTGTTGAAGAACGGCGTGTGACGGCCACCCTCCTCCTTGGACAACACATACACCTGCGCCTCAAAATCGATGTGCGGCGTAATCGACTTCGGCGCCGCAAGCACCTGACCCCGCTCAATCCCCTCACGCTTGGTCCCACGCAACAAGATCCCCACGTTGTCACCCGCCATGCCCTCATCCAGCAACTTGCGGAACATCTCCACCCCCGTGACCGTGGTCGAGGTCGTAGCCGTCAACCCCACGATCTCGATGGTGTCACCCACATTGACCTTGCCACCCTCGATCCGGCCCGTCGCAACCGTCCCACGACCCGTAATCGAAAACACATCCTCAACCGGCATGATGAACGGCTTATCAAGCGCCCGCTCCGGCTCCTCGAAATACTCATCCACCGCAGCCATCAACTCGAGCACACCAGACTCGTAGGCCTCATCACCCTCCAAAGCCTTCAACGCCGACACCTTCACCACCGGCGTGTCATCCCCCGGAAACTCATACGCATCAAGAAGCTCGCGGACCTCCATCTCCACCAGCTCCAGAAGCTCCTCATCATCGACCATGTCGACCTTGTTCAGCGCCACAATCAACTTCGGCACCCCAACCTGACGCGCCAACAACACATGCTCACGCGTCTGAGGCATCGGACCATCCGCCGCAGACACCACCAAAATCGCACCATCCATCTGCGCCGCACCCGTAATCATGTTCTTCACATAATCGGCGTGCCCCGGAGCATCCACATGCGCATAATGACGATTATCCGTCTCATACTCCACATGCGACACATTGATCGTGATCCCCCGCTCACGCTCCTCCGGCGCCTTATCGATCGCATCAAACGCCATCGACTGCACATTCGGATTCGCCTTATGCAACACCGAGGTAATCGCCGCCGTCAACGTCGTCTTCCCATGATCGACGTGACCGATCGTCCCAATATTCATATGCGGCTTATTCCGCTCAAACTTTTGCTTGGCCATGACTGGCCTCCTTTGTGCTACGCAGCGTGATGGCGCTGATCGTGGTCGTTGGTGGAGGTCACTCGCCGCGTGCCTTGGCGACGATCTCTTCCTGAATGCTGGCAGGGGCCGGCTCGTACGAGCCGAACTGCATGGTGTAGCTCGCACGGCCCTGTGTGGCCGAACGAAGGTCGGTCGAGTAACCGAACATCTCCGACAACGGCACCCGTGCATCGACCACGGTTGCGTTACCTCGCGGTTCCGAGCCCTGGATCAGGCCACGGCGCCCGGAGAGGTCACCCATGACGTCGCCCATGTAGCCGTCAGGTGTGACCACCTCGACGTCCATGACCGGTTCGAGCAGTTGGATACCGGCGATGCGGCAGGCTTCCTTGATCGCCATGGAGCCGGCGATCTTGAACGCCATCTCCGAGGAGTCGACGTCGTGGTAGCTGCCGTCGACCAGCGTCACCATCACGTCGACCATGGGGTACCCGGCGAGGATGCCGGTCTCCATGGACTCGCGGATGCCCTGGTCGACCGACGGGACGTATTCCTTGGGGATGGAGCCACCGACGGTCTTGTTGTAGAAGTAGTAGTGGTCGTCCGCTTCGAGTTCGAGCTCGGCCTTGAGCTCGTCGGTCAACGGCTCGACGTTGATCACGACATGCCCGTACTGGCCGCGACCACCGGTCTGGCGCGCGTACTTGAGGTCGACCTTCTCGACCTTCTTCTTGACCATCTCGCGGTAGGCCACCTGCGGGCGGCCGACGTTGGCGTCGACCTTGAACTCGCGCAGGAGACGGTCGACGATGATTTCCAGGTGCAGCTCGCCCTGCCCACCGATCAGGGTCTGCCCGGTCTCCTCGTCGGTGTGGACGCGGAAGGACGGGTCCTCCTGGGCCAGCTTCTGCAGGGCCGTTGAGAGCTTTTCCTGGTCGGTCTTGGTCTTGGGCTCGATCGCGATCTGGATCACCGGCGCCGGGAACTCCATCGACTCGAGCAGGATCGGCGCTTCAGCGGTCGTGATCGTGTCACCGGTCGTGGTGTTCTTGAGGCCCACGAGCGCGACGATGTCACCGGTCATGCAACCCGCCATCTCCTCGCGGGAGTTGGCGTGCATCTGCAGGATGCGCCCGACGCGCTGCTTGGCGTCCTTGGTCACGTTGACCACGTGGGAGCCGGCTTCGAGCGTCCCCGAGTAGATCCGGGCGAACGTCAGCGTTCCGACGTACGGGTCGGTCATGACCTTGAAGGCCAGGGCGGAGAACGGCTCGTCGTCGGAGGGCGCACGCGTGGCGGGCTCGCCGGACTTGGGGTCCTTGCCGTTCATCGGCGGGACCTCGAGCGGCGAGGGCAGGTAGGCGACGATGGCGTCCAGCAGGGTCTGGACGCCCTTGTTCTTGAAGGCCGAACCACAGAACACCGGGACGATCTGGTTGGTGATCGTGGCCTGGCGCAGACCCGCCTTCAGCTTGTCCGTCGGCAGGTCGCCGTCCTCGAAGAAGATCTCGAGGAGGTCCTCGTCGGTTTCCGCGACCTTCTCGGCCAGCTCGGCCCGGTAGAGCTCGGCGTCCGCCTTGAGCTCCTCCGGGATCTCGATCACCTCGAAGGTGGCGCCGAGATCCTCGCCGTGCCACACGACCCCGTTCATCGCAACCAGGTCGACCACGCCTTCGAGCTTGTCCTCGAGGCCGATCGGGAGCTGCGCACGCACCGCGTTGGGGGTCAGGCGGTCCCGGATGGCCTCGAAGGAGTACTCGAACGACGCACCGGTGCGGTCGAGCTTGTTGACGAAGCAGATCCGAGGCACGCCGTACTTGTCGGCCTGACGCCACACCGTTTCCGACTGTGGCTCCACGCCGGCGACCCCGTCGAAGACGGTGACCGCGCCGTCGAGCACACGCAGCGACCGCTCCACCTCGATGGTGAAGTCCACGTGGCCGGGGGTGTCGATGATGTTGATGGTGTGGTCGCCCCACTTCGTCGTGGTGGCGGCCGAGGTGATGGTGATGCCGCGTTCCTGCTCCTGCTCCATCCAGTCCATGGTGGCAGCGCCGTCGTGCACCTCACCGATCTTGTAGGTGCGCCCGGTGTAGAACAGGATCCGCTCAGTCGTGGTGGTCTTGCCCGCGTCGATGTGGGCCATGATCCCGATGTTGCGGAGCTGGTCCAGTTTCACGGTCCGCTTGAGGGCCATCAGTGTCGTCTTCCTCATCGAGTCTCGTCGTGCCCCGATCGGGGGCCGGTGGTGGTGCAGCGGCGCGGTGAGCCGATCACCCGGGTCGCGGGTGGGTCAGCGCCGAGGGAACGGTGGTGGAGCTCCGGCAACCCGGAGGTTCACCATCGGTGTCGCCCCGTGCTCGGGGCGCGGTGAGCGATAGCTCACCATCGGTGTCGCCCCGTGCTCGGGGCGCGGTGAGCGATAGCTCACCATCGGT
>JBDNIX010000097.1:0-3991 GCA_041688045.1 Nitriliruptoraceae bacterium | reverse complement strand
CGGTCGCTCAGGACGTCGAGGCACGACGGCGGTACGCCAGCCGAACCGTGCCGGCCGTCAACCCGTGCACGACGGTGCTGACCGCGATCACGAGCGTGCCGGCCGCCCAGACCCGCGAATCGGTGACGCCCTGCTCATGAACATGTCCGAGGTAGAACAGGGCGGCGATCCCGATCGGTCCGAACCATCCCAGCCAGGTGACGTGGGCCCAGTCGCCGCGCAACGGCCGCCGTAGCGCCAGCGCGACCGGCAGCCGACGGAGCAGCATCGTCACGCCGACGAATGCGACTCCGCCCCAACCGAGTGCTGCCCAGTCGCCCCACGGCAGCGCCGTCCCGAACAGACTGCGGCCCCAACACGATCCCCGTGATCAGCCCGAGTAGCGGCGGCGTGATCGACCTTCGCTTGAGCTTGACGAACAGCGCGGCGACGACGAGCGCGACCGTGCCCGTTCGATCAGGGCAACCGTCCAGGTCAATCGGACACCCGTCTCGGACGCGCTACCGCCGGAAGTAGGGCAGCAGGAACAACCCGCACGCGACGAGGAACAGCAGGCTGCCCGCGGTGATGAGGATGTCACCATCACGCAGGCCCGCCGCGGTGAAGGCAACGGCGCACAGCAGAAACAGCGTCCACCCCCAGAAGTCCGGTCCACGCACCCGTTGCTCCGTATCGTTGGAGGGCTGGCATCCACGCTCGCGGAACAAGACTATGGCGTGAGGAGCACGGGCAGGGGAGCGCGCTCCGCCCATAGGGTGCCCCGAGTGCTTGCAAGGGAGACCCATGTACGTCGTGACCGAACTCTGGCGTTACCCGATGAAGTCGATGCAGGGAGAACGTGTCGCCGCCACCACGATCGATGCTCAAGGCTTCGTCGGCGACCGGGGCCGTGCTGTTGTCGACGCGCAGACCGGCAAGGCGGCCAGCGGTTCATGGGCCGCCCGGCGGTGGGCGGATCTGGTGACCTGGTCGGCGGCGTATGTCGCCGAACCCGGCGGCTCCGATCCGATCCCCGAGGTTCGGGTCACCTCGCCATCCGGCGAACGGTTCACCGTCGGCGGGCCGGACGACGATGCCATGCTGTCGCGCCACCTGGGGCGCGATGTGCGGGTGGCCGTTGGCCAACAGGACGACGCCATGTCCGGGAACCATCCTCCCGGGACCTTTTGGGACGTAGCACCGATCCACGTACTGACGACCTCGACGTTGGCGAGCCTGGCCGCGTTGGCACCCGGATCGGCCTTCGATGCTCGTCGCTTCCGACCGAACCTGGTGATCGATACGGGTGGCGACCCGGGATTCCCGGAGAACGACTGGCTGGGGTCCATGCTGTCGATCGGTTCCGACGTACGCCTCCGGATCACCGGCGACTGCCCACGGTGCGTGATGACGACCCACGCCCAGGCAGACCTGCCCAAGGACAACGGGATCCTGCAGGCAGCCGCACGGTCGAACGCAAGCAACGTCGGTGTCTACGCCGAGGTCGTGCGTTCGGGCCAGGTGTACGTCGGCGACGGCGTCAGGGTCATCCGGGAGGCTGAGGTCAGCGGCGCACGGTGATGCCTGCGACAGCCATCACCCCGTGATGCCCCGTACGAGTGCCATCAACCCCCCGGCTGCCGCGAACGTGAGGATCGATGGGCGCAACCAACGCCCTTCGAGGAAGCGCGCCAGGGGCCCGCTGATCGCGAAGCCAATGCCCGTGGGAACGAGCAGGAACGCTCCCAGCACGAGATGCTCCCACGAGATCCGCCCCGCCGGGATGAGAGCGATCAACGACAGCGCGCTTCCGAAGGAGAAGATCACGGCGAGCGTGGACCGGACCTCCGGACCCGGTCGTCCCTGGTAGAGCACGGCGATGGGCGGACCTCCGATGGCGGCCGTCGTCGCGAAGAGACCCGAGGCGGCGCCGCCCAGGAACTTGGCGGACGACGTTGGCTGGATCACGGGGCGGAAGGCGCTGACCAGGACGACGACAACGATCACGACGCCGAACATGATTTCCAACGCCCGTCCGGTCAGGATGACCAGCAGACCCGCCGCTGCAACCGTGCCCAGGATCCGTCCGACGATGAGCGGTGGCAGGCCGCGCAGGTCGATCGACGACCATTCGCGTCGGATCATGGCCAGCGACAGCGCCGTGGCGAGGATCAGCGGCATCGCTGGGAGAAGGTCGGGCGCGATCACCGCGAGGACCGGGACCATCACGATTCCGATCCCCATGCCGACGGTGCTCTGAGCCAGCGCCCCGGCGACGACCGACAGCACAGTGAGCACGATCTGGAGCAGCGTCAGGTCGGCGAGCACGGGAGTCCTGTCGTCGGCACGTCGTCAGGTGCAGAACGTCTTCCGGAGACAGAAGCTAGGGCGTTCGCGCGCGGCCTCAATTCACCCCTCCATCCACAGGTGGTGATGAACCCGTCCAGCCGATTCGAGGTGGGTGGGTGAGGCTGTGAGGGAGACGCAACCACAGGAGACGGATCGTGAGCGAACAACGGGTCGACCTGACCAAGCAGCAGCGGGATGTGCTGGCGGCACTCGAGCGGCTATCGGCTCGCAACGGGTTCGCCCCGACGCTGCGTGAGCTCGCCGCCGAGGTCGGACTCGCGTCGGCCAGCACGGTGCTCCATCACGTCCGTGTGCTGGAGGAAGCCGAACTGGTCGAGCGACGGGCGGGCTGCCCCCGTGCCATCCGACACCGGATCGGCGGCGACGTCTGACGCCCTGCAGGCGATGGGCTCTCGCGGCCACGAGCCCTGAAGTGAAGCGACCCACAAGAGGTCGATCCGCTTCACCGCAGGCCCCAAACTGTCCGTTCCCGGTGACGGGTGACGTGAAGCGACCCGCGGAAGGTCACGTTGCTTCAACGGACGGCAGGACGCCGCCGCCGGGGAGGCGCCAGCGCCGGGATCGGCCACGCGTTCGATGCTCCCATCCGAGGCACGTTCGTCCCCATCAGGCACCTCGGCGACCAACGCGTCTCGTCCGTGATGCTCGAGAGCCGGCGAGATACCTACCTCGACGAAGTTGCTGTCGAGCCGAACGGGGGAGAGGTGCAGGTCCGCGACTTCTGCACGCACGTCGTGGCAGTTCTCGCCGACCGGATCGGGGCGTCGGCCGTTCGGCGGCATCAACGGTGGCGACGCCCCGCTGGAAGTCCGTAGAGTCTCCCCGGTGAGCCCCGAACTGGTGTACCTGGTGGTCGGCGTCGGCCTCTTTCTGGCGACCGTGCTACCACGCATGCTTCGGGGGCGGGCGCTGTCGATGCCGATGGTGGTGCTCGCGTTCGGGGTCGTGGCCGGAGTGTTGTTACCTGGCGAAGATCCCATTTCCCCGGTGTTGAACGCAACGGCGACGGCACACCTGGCAGAGGCGTGCGTGATCGTGTCCCTGATGGGCGTCGGCCTGGCTATCGATCGGCCCCTGAACTGGCGCACGTGGGGGCCGACCTGGCGCCTGCTGGCCATCGCGATGCCGCTGTGCATCGCGGGCGTGGCGCTGCTCGGCTGGGGGGCCATGGGACTGACGGTCCCGGCTGCGGTCCTGCTGGGGGCCGTGTTGGCTCCGACCGATCCGGTGCTCGCTTCGGAAGTGCAGGTCGCTCCGCCAAGTGCCGGGGTCGGGGCTGGAACCGATTTGGAAGATGCGATCGATCCCGGCGAGGACGCGGTGCGGTTCTCGCTGACGTCCGAAGCAGGGTTGAACGACGCGCTCGCCTTCCCGTTCGTCTTCCTCGGGCTCTTCCTGCTCGGTCGGGGGCCGGCCGGGGAATGGCTCACCGAGTGGGTGGCGTGGACCTTGATTGGCAGAATCGTCGTTGGAGCCCTGGTGGGTTGGGTCGTTGGCATGACACTCGGTCGGATGGCGTTTCGCAGCACGGTCAGCAACCTGCGCGTTGCCGAGCTCGGTAATCCGCTGCTCGCTCTGGCCGCCACCTTCGCCGTCTACGGGTTAGCAGAGCTCATCGGGGGCTACGGCTTCATCGCGGTGT
>JBDNIX010000096.1:0-7376 GCA_041688045.1 Nitriliruptoraceae bacterium | reverse complement strand
GTGTGGTCACCGCCGTTGGACGAATCCGGCAACTCACTGGCCGGTCGCACGGCGCTGCACGAGATCTCGCAGCGTCTGGATCTGGCCGTCGTGTGACCCGGACCGAACCGTCGCCTCAACGGTTTCGCCGCCCTGGTCAGGGCGCGGCGTCACGATCCGGACGGACGGTGGTCTTGCGTCCCCGGATGGTGGTTCGGCGCAGCACGCGAATGACCTCGTCGGACGACGCGCGTGGCACCTCCACCAAGGAGAAGTTCGGCGTGATCTCGATGTTGCCGACGTCACGACCGCTCAGGCCGGACTCGTTGGCGATCGCGCCGACCAGATCCTTCGGACGGATGCCCTGACTGCGGCCGACACCGATGTAGATGCGAACCATGTCGGGCGCAGGGCCGGGGCGGGCACCGTGCGAGGAGGACCCGGGCCGGCCCTTCTTGCCACCGGGCCCACCGCCCTTGCCGGTCGCGCCCTTCTTGCCGCCCTCGTGCAGCCGCACTTCCGGCAGTTCGGCTTCGTCGTCACCGCCGCCACCGATCGCCTCATGAGCGATGGCCACGGCGGCCAGGGTGATCTCCACCAGGTCGAATTCATCGCCCAGGGACTCGATGACACCACGGAATCGATCGAGATCCGTGTCACCCACCATCTTCTCGTGCAGCGCCTCACGGGTCAGTTCCAGTTTGCGCGCGCGGAGATCGGCCACGGAAGGCACGGATTCGACGTCCATGCGCTGACGCGTGTGCTGCTCGATCGAGCGCAGCAGTCGGGTCTGACGCGGCTCGACCAACGTGATGGCCACGCCTTCCCGACCGGCCCGACCGACCCGCCCGATGCGATGCACGTAGGCTTCCGGCGCGGACGGAACGTCATAGTTGATGACGTGCGTCAAGTGGCCGATGTCGAGGCCGCGTGCTGCCACATCGGTCGCCACCAGCAGATCGGCGGATTCGCTCCGCAGTCGATCCATGACCCGGTCCCGCTGGTCCTGGGTCATCCCACCGTGCAAAGCTTCGGCCCGGTAGCCGCGCCCGTTCATCACCTGCGTGAGCTGATCGACCTCGTTGCGGGTCCCGCAGAACACGATCGCCGCGGACGGCGCTTCGATGTCCAGCACCCGGCCGAGCGCGGCCGCCTTGTGGGCGCGCGCGACCACGTACGCGCTCTGACGCACGAGCGGGGTGTCCGTGTCGTCCGTGGCCGCCCGGCCGATGGTGATGCGGACGGGCTCGTGCAGGTACCGCCGCGCCAGTCCGTCGATCCGGGGCGGCAGCGTGGCGGAGAACAGCATCGTCTGGTGGTACTCGGGGGTCGCGGACAGGATGGTGTCGAGATCTTCCGAGAACCCCATGTCCAGCATCTCGTCGGCCTCGTCGAGCACCACCACCTCCAGGCGGTCGAGGACGAGCGTGCCGCGGTTGATGTGGTCGACCGCACGTCCCGGCGTGGCCACGACCACGTCGACGCCGCGGGAGAGTTCCTTGAGCTGCCGCCAGATCGGCTGCCCGCCGTAGACGGGCAGGACCCGGGCCTCCAGCTTGCGGCCATAGGTGTGGATCGCCTGCGACACCTGCATCGCCAGCTCGCGCGTCGGCACCAGCACCAGCGCGATCGGGTGCGGCCCACGGCTTCCTTCGGCCAGGCGCTGCAGGATCGGCAGGGCGAAGGCCGCGGTCTTCCCGGTGCCCGTCGCGGCCTGCCCGAGCAGGTCACGCACTTGCAACAGCGGCGGGATGGCTTCACGCTGGATCGGCGTCGGCTCCTCGTACCCCAGCTGTTCCAGCGCCTGGAGCAACTCCGGACGTAGGGGAAGAGAATCGAAACCGATGGCGTTGCGCGACGCATCGTCCGTCGTACGACTCATGAAAACTCCTTCGAGGTGGCAGTATGCCTCGCTGGCGCTGCCCGACGATCGACCACCCGGAGGAACCGACATGGCCGCACCGCAGATCCACCGCCTGGCCGCGTTCACCGCCGACCCTGCGGGCGGGAACCCGGCGGGCGTCGTGATCACCGAGGCCCCACTGAGCGACGACACGATGCAGCGCATCGCCGCCGACGTCGGCTACTCGGAGACGGCCTTCCTCAGCCGACCGTCCGATGGGCGGCGGAGATGGCAGACGCGCTACTTCTCTCCCATGGCCGAGGTCCCGTTCTGCGGGCACGCCACGATCGCCTCGGCCGTGGAACTGGGCGGGCAGGTCGGTCCCGGCTCCTTCACGTTCGACACCCCGGCCGGACCCGTCACCGTGAAGGTCGAGCAGCGTGACGGACGCCCGACGGCCACGCTGACGTCAGTGGACCCCAAGGTGGCAGCGGCCGACTTCCATCTGGTCACCGCCGTGTTGGACGCCTGCGGGATGCAGGTCGACCAGCTGGACGACCGGTTCCCACCCGCCGTGGCTTTCGCGGGGGCGCATCACCTCGTGCTCGTCGTGCGGGAGCGCCACGACCTGGCCGACCTGGCCTACGACTTCGACGTCGTGCTCGAAACCATGCAGGAGCACGAGCTGACCACCATCGCCTACCTGTGGCCGGAATCGGACGCGCGGTGGCATGCCCGCAACCTGTTTCCCGTGGGCGGGATGGTCGAGGACCCGGCAACCGGCGCCGCAGCCGCCGCGTTCGGTGCCTACCTGAGGGCGCAGGGGATCATCGCCCCGCCGGCCACCTTCCAGATCGTGCAGGGGATCGACATGGGCCGTCCGTCGTACCTCGACGTCACTGTGCCGGCGCCTGCCGGCGGAATCGAGGTAACGGGGACGGCCGTCGACATCCAGCAGGACGCGGCGCCGGTCGTGGCGGTGCCCAACGACAGCTGACGGGGAGCCCTTGTGCTCTGGCCAGCTCCGGCCGTCAGACGCACCCTGGATCAGAAGGGTGCCCCGCGGGCACCAGCAATCATCACGTCACATTCCAAGGAGGGCGACGATGCGCGCGCTTGTGGTCTACGAGTCGATGTTCGGCAACACCCGGATCACCGCGGAGGCGATTGCGGTGGGACTGTCGACCGAAGGCGTGGACGTCGAGGCCTCGGAGGTCAGCGCCACCTCGGCGCAGCTGGACGATCTGGCGCCCAACGGCAGCGCCGCGGTCGCCGCCTTCGACAGTCACGTCGACAAGAAGGTGCCCGGATCCGCGTCACGGTCCGCGACCAGGCGTCTGCGTCGCCGCGGGTACCGGGCGATCGTGCCGCCGGTGAGTTTCTACGTCAGCGGCATGCAGGGCCCGTTGGCGACCGGCGAGATCGACCGCGCCCGGGTGTGGGGCGCCAAGCTCGGCGCGGCCCTCCGTTCCCAACGAACGGCCAGCGCCACCGGATAGCTCAAGCGGCGGAGCACCCGGTCTCGTCCAGGTTCCCGAGCAGGGTGCGCGCGGATACGGTCGGTGGCACCCCCGCCCTGCCCATCGTGACGTCCTTCCGCGCCGCGCCCCGGAGCTCCCATGTCGATGTCCCTGGATGCCCGCGCCCGCGGCGCGACGGCTCGCATCGGTATTGTCCTGGCGCTGGTCTCCGCGGCCACGTTCGGGTCATCGGGGCCGATGGCGAAGTCGCTCCTGGAGGCCGGGTGGACGGCCGGTGCCGCGGTCCTGGTGCGGTTGGGTGGCGCCGCCGTGCTCCTGGCGATCGCCGCCGCCGTCACACTGCGCGGGAAGGGGTGGCGGTTGTCGACCGGGTCGGTCCGCACGCTGGTGCTGTACGGCGTCATTGCCATGGCCGGCACCCAACTGGCCTTCTTCAACGCCGTGCGCACGCTGGATGTCGGCGTGGCACTGCTCCTCGAGTTCCTGGCACCCGTACTCCTGCTGGCCTGGACGTCGTTGCGAAGTCGAACCATGCCCCGGCCTCCGACCCTGGCCGGCGCCGCCCTGACCCTGGTCGGGCTCGCCTTCGTCCTGGACCTTGCCGGCGCGTCATCGCTCGACCCGGTTGGTGTGATGTGGGGGCTGTTGGCCGCCTGCGGGTTGGGGGGCTTCTTCATCCTGTCTGAACGGCGCGATGACGATCTTCCTCCGGTCGTCATGGCCGCCGGGGGCACGGCGGTCGGCGCTGCTGTCATCGCCGTGTTCGGGCTGCTCGGCGCCGTTCCCCTGTCGTTCACCACCACCGACGCCGTGCTGGCGGGTACGTCCATGAGTTGGATCGTGCCGGCGGCGTGGCTGGTGGGGATCTCGACCGTCGCCGCCTACCTCACCGGAATCCGGGCAATCCTGAAGCTCGGGTCGCGCTCGGCCTCGTTCGTTGCGCTCACCGAGGTTCTGTTCGCCGTGCTGGCCGCATGGATCCTGCTCGCCGAGCTACCCGGCGGGCCGCAGCTGATCGGTGGTGTGTGCATCGTGACCGGGATCGTCATGATCCAACGCAACCAGCGCGTTGCCCCTCCCCCGACGCCAGCGCCGGCCATCGACGCCTAGCTTCAGAACTCGAACAGTTCAAAGCCCACCGCTGCGTCGCAGTCAATGTTGGTCCCAGCTGCTCCGAGGGTCCACCGCAGGAACTCCGGATCGGCCATGGGATGATCCCCAAGGCCCTCGAGGTAGGTGCGGTGCTCCGACAGCGACGCGATGGCCAGGTCCAGCGTGTCACTCACATCGATCGCATGCCGGGACCACGGCGAGCCCGTGACCAGCACGCGGGACGTCTTGTGGGCGTCGCCGCCCTCGCCCGGAAAAATCCAGCGGTTGCCCGCGTCGGCAACCGCATCCAACAGGGCGGTGCCAAGGGCACGGTGATCCGCCGAGTTCATCGATCCCGGAGCACCCCAGTTCTCGCGGTGGTTGATCGTCACCACGGTGTCCGGACGGTGGCGGCGAATGGCACCTGCCAGATCCCGCCGCAACGCGGGGCCGTACTCCACCACGCCATCCGGATGGTCCAGGAACTCGACGACATCGACGCCGACCACCGCGGCACTGCGGACCTGTTCCTCGACCCGCAGGGGACCGCACTCCTCCGGCGGCACTCCATCGATCCCGGCCTCGCCGCGCGTGGCCAGGACATAGATCACGTCGTTGCCCGCACGCGTCCACGTCGCGACCGCAGCCGCGGCGCCGTATTCCAGGTCGTCAGGGTGCGCGACCACGGCCAACACACGGCCGACCTCGCCGTCGAACCGCTCCCACGTCACGTCGTTTGTCTGCGTCATGTCCGGATTCCTCTCAACTGACGGTCCGCCGCCATCCATCGGTGGACGACGAGGTGAAGCCCATTTTTTCGAGGTAGCGGCGGTGGACGTCGGTGTCCGCCGTGGCCACCACCTCGGTGATGCCGTCGGCGGCGAAAACCTGACAGCTGTCGAACAGCGTCGTGCCCGCCTTGAAGTCGCGATGCTCCGGGATCACGTAGTCCAGGTTGATCGTGGCGGTCCCAGAGCCGTCGTGCCGTGCCAGGACGACACCGACCGGCACGGCATCGCGCAGGATCACCCACGCCAGATGATCGTCGCGCAGACCCTCGAAGGCCGGTTGCGACCGGGTGATGTCATCCGCGTGGAAGGCCAGGAACCGCGGCAGATACACCCCGCTGACCGGCCACCGGATCACCTCGAAGTAGGAGTCCGCGGATCGATCACGCAGGATCCGCGTCAGGTGATAGCCGTGCACCAGGATGATCGCGACGTTGGTTACGATGACGGGGATCGATCCGATCAGCAACCCGTAGGTCGCGAACACCGTCGCGCCGATGAACCCGATGATGCGCAGGCGCAGCACCGACGCCATCACCAGACTGAGGACCACCAGCGACGACGCGAGGTAGCCGACCAGTTCATACAGGATCACGGTATCCATGGCGGCACTCGGTTTCTGGTCTAGGCGGCGATGGGCGGGTCGTAGTTGCTGATGACCAGGTGGGTGGCCCGGCGGTCGTTGCGTTGCTTGATCGTCCAGGCGTAGGTCTTGTCGACTGCCGCGACGGACCACGCGGGATGGTCGTACAGCTCGAGCACGGCCGGCGTCGATCGGATGACCAGCTGGAATCGGCACCGGGCGGTTCGCATCCACGCCGCGAGGCGCCCATGGTCGGCACGGTCGAAACCCCGCCGATCGTAGGTGCTGAACACGCTGTCGTAGGGTGGGTCGAGGAACACGAAATCGTCGGGGCCCGGATCCTCGGCCCTCAGGAAGGCCTCGAAGTCGACCTGAGCCAGCGTCGCGGAGCGCAGGCGGGCCACGACCGCGTCGCTGCGGGCGTGCGCGACCTTGCCGGCAAAGTCCTTGCGGTTGTACGAAATTCCCCCGTACGGCACGTTGAAGTCGCCGGACGCGTTGAAGCGGAACATCGCCGCATAGGCGTACTCCCGCAGGAAGAAGAAGCGTGCCGCCTGCTCCGGCGTCGCGTCCCCACGTCGACGACCACGGTTGTACGCGGTGCGTAGCGAGCTGTAGCAGGCCGCCTTGAAGGCTCCTTCGAGGTTGCTCCACACATCGGCTTCTGGCAGGTCCCGGCCACGGGTTGCTTGCACGCGACGCATCCGCAGCAGCTTGCGAGGAACGGTCTCCCGCACCGAATCGACGAACTCCTCCACGCCATGCGCCCAGACCCCGGGCACGGTCTGCGCGAACACCTCGAGGTACGCATCGATGACCCGGGTCCCCCGATCCACGACCGCGCTGTCGTCCACCCGCGAATCGCGGAACAGGGCCACCAACGGGGCGGCGCGGCCCTGGGTCACGTCGGCAATCGCGCGCCACCAGGCGTCGATGCCGTCCAACAACTCGAACAGCACGGGGTCTTGCGCGCGAACCGCCCCGTAGAAGGCCATGAGGTCGGCGGACAGATCATTGATCGCGGCCGGAACGCCGGGCGGCTGCGCGAAGAAGGCCGCCCCGCCACCCACGAACGGTTCGAGGTAGCGGCCGATGTGGGCCGGGAAGCGTGGGACGATCCAGGCGAGCTCTGCACCCTTGCCCCCTGGCCACTTCAGTAAGGGCGTGAGGGGTCGGTAGGTACGCACGTCCACGCCACGTGCCGGCGGCGGTGGGCGCAGCGAACCTGGAGCGGGCGCGGTCATCGATGCCTCCTGACGGCCGCCACCGTAGTCCCACCACCAGGGATTTCGGCGAGTGTCGGGCGCTGCCCCGTGCCACCGGTCGCCGTCGCCTGCAGGTTCACTGCAGGGTTCCTCCAATGCCCGCATACGCATCCTTCGGCGCGGCCCCCGGGAGAGGCGGTCGCTGCGGCACGGAGCCATCCCTTCGGGCGCCCGTCGAACGGTGCGTCCCGCCCGCCCCGATTCTCTTGTGGGGCGCCAACCGGACAGGAAACAACAGGGGAATTGTTGTCCTCGTAGGCATCGACGGCAGTGATGCCAGTAGGCGGGCCGTGGCCTTCGCCAGAGACCGGGCAAAGGCCCTGAACGGCGAGGTCGTGCTGGCGC
>JBDNIX010000095.1:0-11744 GCA_041688045.1 Nitriliruptoraceae bacterium | reverse complement strand
GGCCCCGGCTGACCGTCGGTCCCGGGCGGCATCGGCCGCGGCTGGCCGTCGGTCGGGAATCGCGGAGCGTCGTCGGGGATCCGTGCCCGCGCCACCCAGGTGCCGTCGTCGTCGATGACCTCGCCGACCGCGTTGTTGGCAACCACGACCCCGACGGTGACCCCGCCGGCCGACCGCACGGCGACGCCCTGGCCGCTGCGCCAGGCATGATCGAGTCCGCCGACCTTGGCGACCGAGCAGCCGGCTCCGACGCCGACGCCGCCCTCTGGCGGATCCTCCTCGACGGCGTGCCCGCACGCCCATCGGCCCGCTGCGGCGTCGGGCCGTTGGTCGGGGGCCATCACGCCGCCGTCCAGCACGATCGCGGCGCCGACGATCGGAACGACGCCGGATCCGACGGCATACCCGATGCCCTGCTCCTCCAGCCACAGCATCGCCCCATGCGCCGCGTCCAGCCCGTAGGCCGACGACCCGGCCAGCATCACGCCGTGACACACCTCGACCTTGCCGTCCCGGCCCAGCGCCGCCGCCTCGCGGGTACCGGGCGACGCGCCACGCACGGCGATGGCCCCGACGGTCCCGACCGGGGGCAGGACGACCGTGCACCCGGTCACGCGCGCAGGACTCGTCCAGGTCCCGACGCGCACACCCGCGACGCCCAGAGCCATCAGCGGCCCGCTGTCTGGCTGGAGGTCACGCGCTCGAGGTGGTCGATGAGGATCTGGTTGGTGACGTCAGGGGCCTCCAACAACGACATGTGGCCGACCCCGTCCAGCACGTGCAGGTCCGCGCCGCTGGTGCGCGCCATGCGCCGCGACAGCGACACCGGCGTCAACCGGTCGTGCGTGCCGACCACGATCGAGATCGGCACGTGCAACCTCGACAGCCCTGCCTCGACGTCCACGCCCAGCACCGCCGCGGCCAGCCCCAGCACGATGTCGGGATCGCTGTCGAGCACCAACTTCTCCACGAACGCGACCACCTGCGGGTCGGTGTCGGGACCCACGCCGATGCGGCGCACCAGCAGCGTGGACAGGTCGGACGACGAGCGGTAGAGCCGCTGGCTGGCTTCGGCCACCCGCGGATCACGGAGCACCGGGACGATGCGCTCGATGCCTCGTTCGAGCCGGGCCAGGGCACTGATGCCGAGCTCGAACCCGACCCGCTCCGCCCGCGCCTGCGACGTGGTCGACAGCAGCACGACGCCGCCGAGACGGTCGTCGAGCAGGTCGTGGTGGCGGTCCACGGCATTGAGCACCGCCATGCCGCCCATCGAGTGCCCCGCGACCACCAGCGGACCGGGACCCGTGGCCTGCTCGATCACGACCCGGAGCGTGTCCCCCAACAGGTCCAGGTCGTACAACGCGGTCGACGGCGCGGAGGTCCGGCCGTGTCCCGGTTGGTCGTAGGTGATGATGCGGTAGCGGTCGGCCAGCGCGGCGACCTGGTGGTGCCACGCGCGGCTGGTGCAGATCCAGCCGTGCGAGAGCACCAGCTGGGGGGCGCCGCGTGGACCGTAGGTTTCGATCGTGACGTCCATGCCGTCCGGGCCGGGGACGGTGCGTACGTCGCCATCGATCGATCCCAGGGCGACGGTGCCGGGCGGGTAGTCGGGGACCGTGAGCCGCTGGTGGACGAAGCGCCGTTCGGCGAGAAATCCCAACGCCAGGCCGCCCGCCACCGCGGCGGCCGCGCCGAGCGTTCGGGCTCCCCGTGCCACCTCGCTGTCCTCCGGGTCGGTTGCCGGCCGGTTCGTCGCTGGGCCGTCTTCGCGGCCAGGCTACTGGCCACCCGCACCCCGCCATGCGGGGAGCCCGGGGCGACGTGGTGGGTTCAGCCTCGATGCCGGCCAAACCCACCACATCGTGGTCGGCAGCGGCAGCACCCGCCACCCGCTCCCGCCGCCGGTCAGCCGACGTGGTAGCGGTCAAGCCGGGCGGTGAGTTGGGTGACGATTTCGTAGGTGATGGTGTCCGCGGCGGCGGCCCACTCCTCGACACGGATGCGATCGTCTCCCTGCGCGCCGATGAGCACGACCGGATCGCCCACCTGCGGCTCGGCGTCATCGCACCACACCAGCGTCTGGTCCATGCACACGCGCCCGACGATCCCCCGCCGCCGGCCGCCGATCAGTACCTCGACGCGGTTGGCCAGTGCGCGAGGCACACCGTCGGCGTATCCGATCGGGACCGTGGCGATCCATCCCGCGTGCGGGGTACTCCACCGGTGCCCGTACGACACGGGCGTGTCAGCGGGGACGTGTTTGGCGAACCCGACTTCCGACACCAGGCGCAGCGCGGGGCGCAGGCCATGGTCGAGCGCATCCACGGCGAGGTCGGGTGACAGGCCGTAGATCCCGATCCCCGGTCGCACCATCGTGCGGCGGGCACGTTCGGGCAGCAGCGCTCCCGCCGAGTTCGACGCATGGATCAGCGCGGGCCGGATGCCCACCTTCGCGGCCTGGTCGAGGAAGCGGTCCAACGCGTCCACCTGCCGATCGGTGGCGGGCTCGTCCGGCTCGTCGGCTCGGGCCAGGTGGGTTTGGATCCCGGTCACGCGGATGCCGGAGGCGACCGCGACCTGGTGGAGCCGTTCGGCCCAGTCCTCCGGGGGCACGCCGACCCGGGCCATGCCCGTGTCGGCCTTGAGGTGGACCTCGACGGGCTCTCCGCGAGCGTGACCCGCCGCGTCCAGGGCGGCGATGAACGGCGCCCGGTAGACGGTTGCGGTCAGCTCCGCCTCCAGGAGGTACGGGATCGCGGCGACCGGCGGTTCGGACAGGACCAGGATGGGCGCGTCGATGCCGCCCTGCCGCAGTTCGAGGCCCTCCTCGACCAGCGCGACGGCCAGCCAGGTCGCCCCGCCGGCGAGGGCAGCTGTGGCGACGGGAACCGCGCCGTGGCCGTAGCCGTTGGCCTTGACCACGGCGCACACCTGCGCGCCGGAGACGTCGCGGAACCGGCCGACGTTGTGCCGGATCGCCGCCAGGTCCACCTCGATCCGGGTGGGTCGCAACCCGCGGCGGACTTCCACAGGTGGCGTCATCGTCTGGCTCTCTCCTGCGGGCGATCGTGCCGCGCAGCCTGCCAGGTCCGCCACCTCTCCCACGGCATGCGGTGTCGTCGGGCGGGCTCCGGACCGGTCGCGGCCCATGCCCGCAGGTCGGCGAGCACCGTGGGGAGTTCGGCCAGCAGATCGGTGGCGATGGCACGGTCGGCGGTGCGCCGCCCTGCAGACTCGCCGGCCGCAGCGTGCCACCAGACCGCCTGCGCCACCGCCAGCGGGACGTCCTCGGCCACCGCGACCGCGGCGCCGATGATGCCGGCCAGGGCATCACCGGTCCCGCCTGAGCCCAACGCGGGTCCGCCCATCGGGCACACCCACACGCGGCCGTCGGGAGCGACGACCATCGTGCCCGGGCCCTTCACGACGATCGTCGCATCCAGGTCGCGGGCCAGGTCCGGGACGCGCTCCACCCGATGCTCCCAGGCGTCGTGCCCGTCCGCGCCGCCCCCGATCCGGCTGAGCTCGCGCTCGTGCGGGGTGAGGACCAGCTCACCGCGGTGCTCCGCCAGCTGATCCGGGGCGTCGCGGTGGACGTTCAGCGCGTCGGCGTCCAGCACCAGCCGTCGTGCGTCGCGGCGCAGTGCGGCCACGATGTCGACGGCCCCAGGGCCGTATCCGAGTCCGGGCCCGGCGACCACGACGTCGACAGCATCGAGGTTGGGCAGCGCGTGCACGGCCGCAGCAGCCACCGCACCCTGGTCGCCCGCCGGCAGCCCCCGGACCATCCCACCCGGATCCGTGCCGCCGACAACGTCCGCCCGGACCGGATCCGGAACCGCCGCCGTGACCAGGCCAGCACCCGCACGCAGCGCGCCTGTTGCGGCCAGCGCCGCAGCACCCGACGTACCGAGCGACCCGGCGATGACCATCAGGGTGCCGCGGGCGCGCTTCTCCGTCGCAGGGTCGAACGCCGCGGGCGCCGCGCCCGCCGGTGTCAAGGCCGCCCAGTCCGTCTGGGCCGGGTCGTAGCGCCCACCCAGGTCGCCGACGATCAGACGGCCGGCGTGAGCCGCACCGGGATGCAGGAGCAGGCCGCGCTTCACGCCGCCGAACGTCACGGTCACGTCGGCGACCACGGCCGTCTCCGGGACCGCCGCCCCGTCGTCGGCGGACACCCCCGACGGGATGTCGCAGGCCACGACGGTCGTGCCGGCGGCGTGGGCGCGGCGCAGTCCGGCGACGGCATCCGCGGCCGTACCCCGCGGCGCGCCACGCGTCCCCGTCCCGAGCATCGCGTCGACCGCCACGTCGCACCAGCCCAGGGCGGCGTCCAGGTCCGCCAGCCCGTCCGACGTACGGCCACCCCGTGCCAACCAGGCGGCTCGGTTGGCCGCGGCTTCCTGGGACACCTCGATGTCCCTGCCGTCCGGGGCGATGACCCAGGCAACGGCGCCGCGTTCCCACAGCCGGCGCGCCGCGGCCCACCCGTCGCCGCCGTTGTTGCCCTTGCCGACCACGATCGCGACGCGCAGGCCGTAGCCGTGCCCGCCGGCCATGACGACACCGCGCGCCAGGTGGCCAGCGGCGCGGTCCATCAATGCGGCCCAGGTGTCGCCCGCGTCGACCGCGGCCGCATCACCGGCGCGCGCCCCGGCGGCATCCAGCAGCGGGAGGGTCAGACCGTTCAGCACGGCAGGCTCCTGACGTCCGACGCGCCGGGTCGCCACGGGGTCTGCGCGCGTCACCGTTGAGGCTACTGGCCGGCGTGTAACCGCCCGCTCTCTCCCGATCCGCCGCTGAAGCCAACCGACCTTCCACCGGTCACATCACTTCACCGGACACACCGAACCACCCCGGCACGGTCGCAAGGAGCCCCGCACTACTCCACCGTGACCGTCTTGGCGAGGTTGCGGGGTTGGTCGACGTCCTCGCCACGCAGGGTCGCGACGTGGTAACTGAACAGCTGCATCGGGACGGCGGCCAGCACGGGACCGGCCAACTCGTGCGGCGGTTCCGGCAGGGTCACCACGTGGTGCGCATGCTCCTTCAGCTCCGCGGTCGAGCCGTCGGTGCCGATCGCCAGCACCGCAGCGCCGCGCGCGCGGACCTCCTGGATGTTGGACACCATCTTGCCGAACACGTGCCCCGCGGGCGCCAAGGCGACCACCAGCGACCCCGGTTCGATCAGCGCGATCGGGCCGTGCTTCATCTCACCGGCGGGGAACGCCTCCGCGTGCAGATAGCTGATCTCCTTGAGCTTGAGCGCACCCTCCATGGCGATCGGCAAGCCGGCGTGACGACCGATGAACATGGTGTAGTTGGTGTCCTGGTAGCGCTCGGCGAGCTCGCGGATCTCGCCGTCCAGCAGCAGGGTCTGCTCCAGCGCCGCCGGAATCTGCTGCAGGCGGGACAGGATGTCCTCGGTCTCCGAGGCGTACATCCGTCCGCGCACCTGCGCCAGGTACAGACCGATCAGCAGGCACCCGACAATCTGGGTGGTGAACGCCTTGGTCGAGGCGACCGCGATCTCCGGGCCGGCGTGGGTGTAGAGCACCCCGTCGGCCTCGCGCGCCAGGGTCGACCCGACGACGTTGCACAGCGCGATCACCGGCGCGCGTTGGTCGCGGCCGTGGCTGGCGGCGGCGATCGTGTCGATCGTCTCGCCCGATTGGCTGATCGCGATGACCAGCGTGTGCGGGTCCACGATCGGGTCGCGGTAGCGGAACTCGCTGGCCACTTCCACGTCCACCGGGATGCCCGCCCAGTGTTCGATGGCCAGCTTGCCGATCATCCCGGCATGCAGCGACGTTCCGCAGGCGAGGATGAAGACCTTGTCGATCCGCGCCAACTCGTGCTCGTCGATACGCATCTCATCGAGGTGGAGCCGAGGCTGGCCACCGCCCGGCGGCACGCTGAGGCGGTCGAGCAGGGTGTCGGCCACGGCCTGCGGTTGCTCGTGGATCTCCTTGAGCATGAAGTGCTCGTAGCCCTGCTTCTCAGCTGCATCGAGGTCCCAGTCGACGTGGAAGCGGTGGGGCTCACCGGAGTTGCCGTCAACGTCCATGACGTCGATGCCATCGGGCGTGATGCGGGCGATCTGCCCATCAAGGAGCGCGGCGACGTCACGGGTGTGGTCGATCAGCGCGGCGACGTCCGACGCGCAGTAGCCGACCCCGTCCGCGTGGGCGACGATCAGCGGGGCCTCGAACTTGGCGACCACGATCGTCCCCGGGTCGTCCAACGCGACGAAGCACAGCGAGTACGCGCCCTGCAGTTGCGCGACCACGCGCCGGACCGCCAGCAGCAGGTCCGGATCGTCCATGCGTTCCAGTTCCCGGGCGACCAGGTGGGCGGCCACCTCGGAGTCGGTGTCGGAGGCGAACCTCGCCTCGCCCAACGAACTCTTGAGCTCGTGGTAGTTTTCGAGGATGCCGTTGTGGACCACCGCGACCCGACCTGACGGGTCGACGTGCGGATGGGCGTTGCGATCATTGGGTTCGCCGTGCGTGGCCCACCGCGTGTGGCCGATCCCCGCCATCGTCGCCGGCATCGGGTTGTCATCCAGGGCGCGCACCAGATTCTCCAGCTTGCCGGCGCGCTTGACCACGTCCAGATCGTTGGCACCGGTCGTGACGACCCCGGCCGAGTCGTAGCCGCGGTATTCCAGCCGGCGAAGCCCGGACAGGATGCACGCGACCGTGTCAGGCCGACCGGTGACACCGATGATGCCGCACACACGCGACCTTTCTGCTCGAGGAGGTGGCCCGAGTCTAGCTTCGGGCACCCCGCGACCGACCGGGCCGGTCGTTCACCCGACCACCTTGGAGGGCACGGCCGCCGTATCGGTCAGGGCACGCCCGCCGTATCGGTCAGGGCACGGCGATCGGACCGGTCACGACACGGCGATCGGACCGGTCACGACGTGCCGAACGTCTCCAGGATGGCCCACAGGTTCTCGCCCATGCGCTGCATCGGGACCCGGTACCAGGCTCCACCGAGGATCAGGTGGTCGACGTGGCGTTCGATCTCACCCAGGCGATCCTTGACCTCATCGGGTGTTCCGGCCACGGCATAGCGCTCCACCGCGGTATCCGGTACGGCGGCGACCATCGCGTCGATGTCCTGTCCCGTTCGCTTCCAGACGTCGCGGAGCTCGCCCATCAACGCGTCGTCGCCGTAGGACGCGAACACCCCCTGATAGTTCGGGGTGGTGCCGTAGAAGGCGATCTGCTGCTTTGCCTCCCGGATCGCCACCTCGCGATCGTCGGCGATGCACAGGATCACCCCCTGACAGACCGTGAAGTCCTCGCGGTCGCGCCCGGCTTCCCCCAGCGCCTCGTCGATCCGCGGCAGGACATCATCGGCGAGGTACCGGTCGGAGGTGAACGGGTGGCCGAGGATGCCGTTCGCGTGGGTGGCCGCGGCCCGGGTCATCAACGGGCCGACCGCCGCAACGTACGTACGAGGCATCGCCCGGTCACTGGCACGGCCCTTGCCACCCAGTCCGGGACGCAGTACCTGGTAGATGTCGC
This sequence comes from Nitriliruptoraceae bacterium, assembly GCA_041688045.1. Lineage (GTDB taxonomy): Bacteria > Actinomycetota > Nitriliruptoria > Nitriliruptorales > Nitriliruptoraceae > CSSed11-175R1. The sequence goes on along the minus strand of JBDNIX010000095.1, from coordinate 4,206 downwards.
CGTCGAAGGTGACGTCCTCGCCCCGCTCCATTCGCCACACCGTCTGCATCGCCTGGACGTACTCAGCCATGCGCTTGGCGGGTTGGTCGAAAGCCGACGAAAATCGTTCCTCGATGATTTTCTTGACCTGGCTGCCGAGCCCGACGATGAATCGGTCGCCCGACAGGTCATTCAGGTCCCAGGCCTGCATCGCCGTGATGGTCGGCGACCGGGGAAACGCCAGGGTGATGTTGGTACCGACGTCGATCCGCTCGGTGGCCTGGGCGATCACCGAGGCCTGGACGATCGACTCCTGGGTCGTTTCCGACACCCAGGCCGCATCGAAGCCCCTGGCCTCCACCTGCTTGGCCAACTCGGCGAGGAACGCGTACGGCCCCCCGAGCGCGACGCCTCTGGTCCCCATCCGCACATCCTCCCGATCTACTGGGGCGGAACGGTAGCGGCTGCTGCCGCCGTGGCAGCTTTCCGCGTCACACGGTGATGCGGAAAGCTGCCACGGCCCGGGTGACACGGGTGCGCAACCGGGACCCGCGGACAGCCCGCCAGTCTGTCAGATCGCTGGATCGCTAGATCGTCAGGTGGTCGCGCACGGCGTCGGCGATGCGGTCCACGGCCGACTGTGCGGCGGCGTCGGTCTCGGCCTCGGCCATCACGCGGATGAGCGGCTCCGTCCCGGACGGGCGCAACAGGATGCGACCACCATCGGCGAGGTTGGCCTCCTCGGCGCGGACGACCTCCCACACGGCCTCGCTGTCATCCAGCCGCTCCCTGTCGACGCCCGGCACATTGACCAGCACCTGCGGTAAGCGTGTCATGACGGTCGCCAACTCCTCGAGCGATGCCCCGGTGGACCGCACGACCGACAGCAGACGGACCGCAGAGAGCACGCCGTCGCCGGTCGTGGCATGGTCCAGGTCGATGAGGTGACCGCTCTGTTCACCGCCGAGGTTCAGGTCCTGCGCTCGCATCGCTTCCAGGACATAGCGGTCACCGACGGCCGTCTCCACGACGTCGACGCCCAACGCCTGCATGGACCGCTTGAAGCCGAGGTTGGTCATGACCGTGGTTGCGACCGTGTCCTGCTTCAGGGTTCCGTGGTGATGCATCTGACGGGCGAGGATCGCGAGGATCACGTCGCCGTCCACCTCCTCGCCCTGGTGGGTCGCCGCGATCAGCCGGTCCGCGTCACCGTCGTGGCTGATGCCTGCGTCGGCGGCGTGCTCGACCACCGCGTCGCGGATGACGTCCGGGTAGGTCGACCCGCACTTCTCGTTGATGTTGGCGCCGTCGGGGCGGCAGTGGACGGCGATGACTTCCGCACCCAGTTGGCGATAGACCTGCGGGGCGACGTGGGACGCCGCCCCGTTCGCGCCGTCGACCACGACCTTCAGCCCGGACAGGTCCACGTTCGCGGTCGAGGCCAGGTGCTCGACGTAGCGGGCCACCGCCGCCGGATCGGTCAGTCGGCGGCCGATCCGGATACCGGTGGGGCGCAGACCCGCCTGCTCCGCGACGATCGTCTCCAGACGATCTTCCTCGGCATCGGTGAGCTTGTAGCCCCGATCCCCGAAGAACTTGATGCCGTTGTCCCCGACCGGATTGTGTGAGGCGGAGATCATCGCGCCGGCTGCGGCGCTGGACCGACTCGTGAGATGCGCCACGCCGGGGGTCGGCAGGACGCCGGCGACGACTGCGTCACCACCAGCCGAGGTGATCCCCGCCACCAATGCCGCCTCCAGCATTTCCCCGGACCAGCGCGGGTCACGGCCCACGAGAATCGACGGCCGGTGGTCGCCACCTTCGTGCAGAACGGTGACCAACGCCCGCCCGAGCGCCAGCGCCAGTTCGGGGGTCAGGTCGACGTTGGCAACCCCCCGTGTCCCGTCGGTACCGAAGATCGAACCCACACCAGCCCTCCCTAGCCACCGACGCGATACACCGCTGGATTCACGGAGCGTCCCCGCCGGGCGCCGTGCACCATCGTCATCCAGTCAGCCTATGCCTCGGTCGTTGACCGTGTGGACAGGGCCACGCCCAGACGCCACGGACCACACGATCCGGCCGTCCATCGGGCCGCACGTCACGGACGACACGATCGGTCCGCACATGGGCGACGCCCCGCCGCAGAGGAGTGTTCGGCAAATGGGTGTAGACGCCGTTGGGCAAACGGCAAACCTGAGCAAGGCCGGTCTTCGGGCCGGCCTTGCTTGTTGTCGAGGAGATCGTGGCATGCACCGATCCTTCACTTACAGCGGTCCGCCCAACCGGTCGATCCGGGCAGCGGCGATCCGATCGGGTCGTGTCCCGGCCAGGGCCCGATCCGCCGTGCGAACAAGCGTCCCGGACCGCAAGCCCCTGCCTGACGCGAACCCTCCCCGTGGTCAGCGTCGGCAGCGAACGGCTCCGGAAGGCCACGCTGGGAGCTACCGTCATCTCATGTGGTGAATCTTATCTTCCTGCTAAGATTCGCTGCATGCAATGCACGGATTCAGGCTCTCGGCACAGTGTGGTTCATGGACACGATCACCTTTCGACGACTGTGGGACGAGCTCCTCTCCGAGGGGGTCGTCAGCATCACCAGCGACGCGATCGCCGAACGGGCGGGCACCTCCATCGAGTCGGTGTACACCACCACACACCGTGGCACACAGGACGGTCTGCTGTTCTCCCCGGTACGTGGTCTGCATGTGCTCGTCCCGCCGGAATACCGCAGCTGGGGAGCTGTCCCGGCCGACTGGTTCATCGACGACATGATGGTCCATCTCGGCGCCTCGTACTACGTGGCCTACCTCAGCGCCGCCGCCCGCCACGGCGCCTCCCACCAGGCCGTCCAGCAGTTCCAGGTGATGACCGGTCACCGGGTCGCATCCCGGACGGTGGGACGGATCAAGCTGAAGTTCTACCACACGTCCGACATCACCTCCCGAGCGGCAACGCTGCACAACGGACCGACCGGCATGCTGCTGGTGGCCACCCCCGAGACGTGCGTGCTCGACCTCGCCGAACGACCCGACGCGGGCGGCGGCATAGCCACGCTGCTCGAGGTGCTCGGGGAACTCGACATCGACCCTCAAGCGCTTGCCGACGGTGCCGTTCACCGCACGCGCGCCTCTGTGCGTCGGGCCGGCTGGCTGCTGTCGCGGACCCACACCGGGCTGAACCTGGACGCGCTCGAGCGCCAAGCAGCTGCGGGCGTGGGCCGCCCGACCCCGCTGGTGGCGGGACAGCCGTTGAGCGGTCAGCGCGATCGCCGCTGGGGTGTTGACGTCAACACCAAGACGGGGGCCGGGTCGTGATCCCGCGACCGGCGCTCGCACAGTGGCGCGCACACGCCCCGTGGCAGACCGACCTGCAGATCGAGCAGGACCTGCTGCTGTCGGTACTGGCCATCCTGGTCGCGCAGCACCCGTACCTCGCGACACGCCTGGCGTGGCGTGGTGGGACGTGCCTGCACAAGCTCCACCTCGACAAGCCCTGGCGCTACAGCGAGGACCTCGACTACGTGCTGTGCGACCAGGACCCGGATCACGGCCGCGTTGCCGACGCTCTGCGGGAGGTGGCCGGTGCGCTTGGCATGGACCTGCACCACAGCGAGGTCACATCTACGCGGGTCAACGTCGTCGCTGACGCGCGCGCCACCCTCGGAGCCGGACGCGTCCGCGTGAAGCTCGAGGTCAACTGCGCCGACGCCGATCCGGTCCTCGGCCTGACACGCCTGCCGCACGCGGTGGTGACCCGCTGGCGGAGCGAACACGCCGAGCTGCTGACCTTCCAGGCTCCCGAGCTCGTCGGCACCAAGTTCCGTGCCCTGGCACAGCGGCGCAAGGGCCGTGACCTGTCTGATCTGTGGCTCGCGCGGCGCGGGCTGCCCATCGGCGACGACACGCTCGCGGCAGCGGCACACCTCTATCTTGCGCACGAGCGGATCGAGCCGGCAGCGCTACGCCAGCAACTTGCGTTGCACACGACCGACCGTGACTTCATGCACGACTTGGACCTGTTGACGGCCACTCCCTACGACAGGTTCGACCCTATGGCGGTGACACACGAACTCATCCACTGGACCGACATGCACCTCGACCCGCTCTTCGATGCACGCCGTTCGGCTTCCGCCCGTGCCCGGCGCACGTCCGAGCGGCGTCGCGCCGCAGGCCCGGGGGATCTGCGGTGCAGCACCCACGTCTACCGGAACGGCAACCTCGGCCG